>CAJVXD010000009.1 GCA_913009675.1 uncultured bacterium
AGTTAACCCTGGTATTACTATTTGTTATTTTAGTCTTTTTTTTTTTTTTTTTCAAGCAGAAGACGG
The DNA here is from genome assembly GCA_913009675.1 of uncultured bacterium. Taxonomy (GTDB): domain Bacteria; phylum Omnitrophota; class Gorgyraeia; order Gorgyraeales; family Gorgyraeaceae; genus CAJVXD01. The sequence goes on from CAJVXD010000009.1 coordinate 67, forward strand.
CATACGAGATATATCAGTGTGACTGGAGTTCAGACGTGTGCTCTTCCGATCTACAGAAGATGCCTCTGTCATCAATTTAGTGAATCAGATACTTTTAGACGCAAGAGAAAAAGACGCTACAGATATCCATATCGAGCCTTTCAGGGATAAATTAACTATAAGATATAGGATTGATGGAATCCTTTACTATGCGAATATTTCGAAGGATATTGAACGTTTTTTTTCAGCGATAATTTCTCGTATAAAGATTATGGCCAGGTTAAATATAATAGAAAGACGTATACCACAGGATGGCCGGGCTTCTGCAAAGATAGGAGATGAAGAGTTCGACATGAGGATTTCTACCATACCTACACGTTATGGAGAAGGAGTTGTTATAAGGATCCTTCCCAGTGCGATGCTTTTTAGCCTTGAACGGTTAGGTTTTGAAAAGGATAATTTAAAGATACTGGAAGAGATCATCAAAAAACCTCATGGAATTATATTTGTGACCGGGCCTACGGGGAGCGGGAAGACCACGACTTTATATACATGCCTTAATAAAATAATATCAAGTGAGAGTAAGATAATTACTATAGAAGATCCGATAGAGTATGAACTTGAAGGGACAAGCCAGATCCAGGTTGCCCCCGAGATAAACTTTGGGTTTGCCGAAGGACTGAGGAGCATGTTAAGACATGACCCGGATATAATGATGATTGGAGAGGTCAGGGATTTCGAGACAGCGGAACTGGCTATCAGGGCTGCGTTGACAGGGCATTTAATTTTTAGCACTTTGCATACAAATGATTCTGCCGGTGGAGTAACGCGGTTATTGGACATAGGTGTTCAGCCGTATCTATTGGCTTCTTCCGTAGAGGCATTTATTGCTCAAAGGCTGGTTCGTGTAATCTGTCGTGATTGTAAAGAGGAGGATAGGACAAAGAACAGGGATGCCAGGATTCAGATCATCTATTCTATCTTTGGCAAAGAATTGACAGAAGCGGATTTGAAACAGAAATTGGCTGTCCCATTTTATAAAGGGAAGGGCTGCGAAAAATGCAATTTTACCGGTTTTAAAGGAAGGACCGCTGTTTCTGAAATTTTACGGGTTACTAACCCAATAAAAGAGCTGATCTTAAAGAAATCCTCATCCGACGTAATAAAAAACGCAGCCATAAAAGACGGCATGAAAACACTTGATTATTCCGGTTGGAATAAGATTGTTAAGAGTGTGACTACACCGGACGAGGTTTTGAAAATTACTCAAGTCATCGAATAATAAAAATATGTTTGAAGTAGTAATGCTGGATATAAAGAAGGCCTCTGCGATTTTTAAGAATCATGCCTCATCTGTAGTGTTGCCGGGTGAAGAGGGCGAAATGACCGTTTTAGATTTTCACCAGTCTATAGTGAGTACCTTAAAAAGAGGAATAATTAAAATCGATAACTTAAATGTACATATAGAAGGAGGCATTGCCGGTGTAATGGATAATAAACTTACGATCTTGATCGAGAGGCTATAAAAAAAGGATAGAAGGTTATGCCAAGATTTATTTATACTGCAAAGAAGGGCCCCAAGGAAATCGTAAAAGGGACCATTGACGCAGAAAGTAAAAATGAAGCTGTGAATAGTCTAATACAGAAAGGCTTTGTACCGATAGAGGTTAAGGGGGTCGTAGAGAAAAGAAACAGGGCCGGGTCTGTTTCTTTTTTTAGCTTATTCGGTCAAAGGATTAAGCCTGTTGATATTACGCTATTTACTCAACAGCTGGCCAGTTTAATTAAGTCCAGGGTTTCCGTGTTAGAGGCGATAGCCGTGCTTTTAAAACAGACCGAAAATAGACACATGAGAGAGATATTGTCTTCCGTATACAGAGGTTTAAAAGATGGCAAGATGCTTTCCGATATATTAAGGGGGTACCCCGAGTTATTTTCGCCATTATATGTCAATATGATTCACGCCGGAGAGATAAGCGGCGTATTAGAGGAGAGTTTAACCAGATTGGCAGATTTTAGAGAAGAACAGGAAGAGATGAAGGCAACAGTGACTTCGGCCCTGGCATATCCTATGTTTATATTGATAGTAGGCATAATAACCATCGCTATATTAGTTACCTTTGCTGTGCCTCGAGTGGTAGTTTTATTTGAGGACTCAGGGCAGGCCTTGCCTTTGGTTACGCAGATATTGGTTTCAGTTACTCAAACAATAAGAAATTACTGGTATGTGTTGTTGATGTTATTTATCGGAGGGTTTGTCCTATTTAAACGCAAAGGTGTCAGTGAAAAAGAAAAAATGGCCTGGGATAGGATTAAGTCGAGATTACCTGTATTTGGAGATCTTATAAAGAAGGAGGGCCTGGCTAGATTCTCAAGGTCGTTCGGTGCGCTGTTAGGAAGCGGCATCCCTGTCCTTCAGGCTATAAGAATTTCAGTATTGACGTTGGACAACGAGATGTTCAAGATAGCCTTAAAAAAAGTCGAGAAGTCTGTTGTTGATGGAGAATCATTAGCCAGAGGCATCGAAAAGGCCTCTTATTTCCCTCCTTTTATGGTGAATATGATTGCAGTAGGCGAAAGCGGGGGGCATTTAGAAAAGGTATTGCTGGAGACAGCTCATTTCTATGAACGGGAAGTACGTAAGGCAACGAAGATCGTAACCAGTTTGCTGGAACCGGCCATAATTTTACTAATGGGATTAGTCGTAGGGTTTATCGTTTTTGCAATGCTTTTGCCGATTTTTGAAATAAATCTCGCAGTTAAATAGAAAAAAGGAGCGGTATATTATGAAAAATAGGCATGGTTTTACTTTAATTGAATTAATGTTGGTAGTGATTATCATAGCGGCCCTGGCTGCCATGATATTACCTCGTTTAGCCGGGCGTTCAGAACAAGCAAGGGTAGCCATTGCCAAAACAGATATCAGTTCTAACATAGCAACGGGATTAGACTTGTATGAATTGGATAATGGTACATATCCCAGCACAGAGCAAGGGCTTAATGCGCTCATAGAGAAACCCTCATCTTCTCCTGCACCGGTAAATTGGAACGGCCCTTATATTAGAAGGGAGCCAAAAGATCCATGGGGGAATTTATACAAATATAGTTTTCCGCCCACTAATAATACCAAGGGAGATTATGATTTATATTCATTGGGTCCTGATGGAGTAGAAAGCGGAGATGATATTACCAACTGGAACTGAAAAGAAAATAAAACACGGATTTACCTTGATTGAGATAATAGTAAGCATATCCATTCTGTCTTTCGGCCTGGTTTTAATCCTCCAATGGTTCGGTCATTCGCTTAATATACTTCGTATTTCAGAAGATTATCTAAGGGCAACTTTAGTAATGGAGAGCAAAATGGCAGGAATAGAAATAAAATTTAAAGAAGGGAAGACTGAGTTTTGGACCGGGGATGTAGAGGACGTCAAGGATTCTAAGATGTTGTTTACAATAAATACACAGGCCACTCCTGTCGAGTGCAAGGAGGAATCAAAATCAGGCAATGAACTGATATATGAGGATTTATACAAAATCAAGGCTTTATTGTCATGGAAGGAAGGGAAAAGGAGGGGTAAGATACCTATCGAGACGTATTTAATAAATCATGAAGAGAAAAAGATCCAGACTGAATAAAGGTTTTACGCTAATAGAGCTTTCCGTAAGTACCGCTATACTGTTTTTAGTTGCCATAGCTATATATTCGGCTTTTTTCAATGGCGTGAGAGTTTGGCGCAGGGCTAATATTAATAGACAGCTGGAAAGAAATATTAGTATTGTCTTTACGAAATTCTCAATAGATCTAAGAAATACTTTCAGGTTTTCTAAGATACCATTTGAAGGGACGGACACGGCCATTTTTTTCCCGGCGCTTGTTAATACTGCTTCTTTGACAGAAAAACCTCAATACGAAGTTGGCCGTATCGTTTATTTTTTTGATGAAAATAAAGCAGCGCTATGTAAAGAAATAAAGACATATCCCGAGGTCTATAAAGATGTAAAGATAGAAGATAAAGATGTTATCACATCGATTCCTAATGTATCTAGCCTAAAGTTCAGTTATTGTTATAAAGATGTTATTACGGGCCAGTATAAATGGAAGGATTCATGGAAAAAAGAAGAACAGGATAGTATCCCGCAGGCGGTTAAGGTGGATTTTGTTTTAAAAAATCCGGAGAATAAATCTTCATTTTCGAAATCGATATTTATACCTATAGGTACTGGCGAACAAAAAATAGAACTCGGTAACGTTGTTCCATGAGAATGGAAAGATGAAAGCTAAAGATGGAAGCATATTAATCCTCACTATATGGGTGTTAAGTTTTTTAAGTATATTCGCCATTAGTCTTGCGTGCAATGTTGCCTCGCAGGTTAATTTTGCATCCTACTTTAAGAATAGATTGACCGGGTATTATTTATGCAGGGCAGGCATCGAAAGGGCAATAGCAGAATTATCTTTGGATGAGACCGATGCAGTAGATTCATTGAACGAAGTCTTTTCAAACAATAAAGACGTGTTTAAAGAATCCAGATTTGATTCGGGGTCTTTTACTGTAAGTTACAAAATAGAGGATAAGGATGGGAAAAGCAATGAGGTCTTGTATGGCCTGATGGATGAGTCCGGGAAGATCAATATAAATTACGCCCCGGTTGGAATATTAAAGGTTTTATTAAAGACAACGGGAGAGACGAGAGAAGGAGAAGAAACAGATATAGCTAATGCTATTATAGATTGGAGAGATGAGGATGTTGTTCCATCTCCCCGGGGCGCCGAATCCGATTACTATGAATCTTTAGATTTACCATATGAGTGTAAAAATAGCCCTTTTCAAATCTTAGAGGAATTACTTTTGGTTAGAGGTATGACCCAGGAAATATTTTCGAGGATTAAGGATGTAATTACCATCTATGGAGAAGGCAAGGTTAACATAAATACAGCTACTATTTCGACATTCCGCGCATTAGGCCTGAATAGGGATTTTGCAGAACGGATTGTTAAATTCCGAAATGGCGATGACGGAAAACCGGGGACAGAGGACGATAATATCTTTAAGACAATAGAGGATATAAGGAATATCGGACCGTTATTTACGGAAGAATCCATTGCCCTTAATCGCCTTATCTCCTTTAATATATTGTCCGTGAAGTCAAATGTTTTTAGGATTAACTCATACAGCACTTTAAAAAGCAGGGGACGCAAGTTAAAAAGAAAAGTTGTTTGTATTGTTGAACGTCAAAAAGACAAAGAGGCTAAGATATTATATTGGCACGAGGAATAAAAGATGAATCTCCCTTTCGTAAAATATAAAAATATTGTCACTGTTTTAGAGATAGATGATAACTGGTTAAAATTAGCCCAGGCTCAAATATTGCAGGGAAAACAAAAGGTTTCCCGAACCTTAGTTACAAAAATCGATAAGATAGCCGAAGAAGAGCTTATTAAGATTATAAGAGATTTAGCTAAAGAGTATAAAATAGACCCGAATTATTTTATAATTTCCATCCCCTCCCATTTTGCCTCGATTCGTAATCCTGAATTCCCTTCCTTGGACCTCGGGGAAATAAAGGATATGGTTGAACTACAGATAGGCAAGCAGACCCCTTATTCAATAAATGAAATTGTCTATGATTATCAAAGAGTATATATGAGTCCGGATGGATACAGCAGATTAATCCTGGCCATTGTACGCCGTGATATTATAGATAGACATATTAGGGTGATAGAGAAGGCGGGGCTCAAGGCAGAAGGTATAGTTTTGAGTTCTGAAGGGATGCTTAAGTGGTCTCAATTTGCCCATGTCGACGCTAAATCTAAAACTACCCCTTTTCTTCTTGTAGATATAGATTATTCTGTAAGCAGTCTGATCGTGGTTTTGAACAATAAAATGATATTCAATAGAAGCATTTCTCTCGGTTTATCCCAATTTATACAGGATACAGATAAATGGCACGGGGAATTTATAGAAGAGATAAATCGCGCTATTTATGCCTATAACAATGAAATGGTAAATAAAGAAATCAGCAAGATTGTAATAAGCGGTTCTGAAAGGGTTACTGCTAGACTCAATGATAATCTTTTAAGGGATGCCTTTAATCTGCCGGTAGACATCATAGCTCAATTTAAGGATATCCCGGCAACAAAGGAAGTCCTTAGTTTATACGGAGGTAAAATCAAAGATGTTTCTTTATCCAGTCTTATAGGTCTCTCCCTTAAATATGAAAAGAAAGGCATCAGTCTTATCCCGCAGGAGATAAGGATAGAGAGGAGTATGAAAAAAAGGGCCAAGGAATTGTATCTGCTTGGTATACTCTTGGCATTTACTCTGGTATCTATTTCCGGTATATTTTTAGAAAAGTTTTATAATAAGGAACATTATTTAAATCAGTTAAAGGTGAAGATTGCTTCGATTCAAGATAGGGCGGGTAAATTAAAGGTTATGGCGCAAAGGATAAATTTGATCGATTCCAGGGCTGGCGCAAATGGTTCTGTCCTGAATATTATCTATGAGATCTATAGGGTTATTTCACCTGAGGTCCATCTTTTATCAATGAGTTTTGATGGGAAGTACAGCATAGATATTAGAGGTTCTTCTACTGAGATGTCCGACGTATTTAAGTTCGTCAATGAGTTAGAAAAATCCGAATATTTTGAAAACGTTAAGACAAAATACGTGTCTAAAAATAAGGTAGAGGGCCAGGAGATAGCAGATTTTGAAATCATCTGCCCTTTCAATAGAACTATACAGCGAACATTGAGAGATTATTGAAATGTTTCTTACAAGATTACTCAAGCGAGAAAAGTATCTATTGTATGCCTCAGTTGCAATAGTTGTCTTTGTTTTCCTTGACAAGATTATCTTTTCTCCTGTCCTGTCCGTGTTGGATAGTTTAAATAAGGAGATTTTAAGCAATGAGAAAAAACTGGAGGATTCGGTACTTATACTCAATAAAGAGGATTCCGTCACGTCTAATTATCTGAAAAAGATAAATAATTTAGAAAAGATATCTTCCAATGAAGAAGAGGTTTCGGCTATGTCAAGCGAAATAGAACGATTGGCCAGGAAATCCTCCGTCCTCATCAAAAACATAAAACCCTTTCCGGTAGTAGAAGAAAAATTATATTTTAAATATAAAATAGGTATAGATGCAGAAGCAAGTATGGTTCATCTAATAGATTTCATTTATCAATTAGAGAGATCCCCGCAATTATACAAGGTCAAAAGACTTAGTCTGGTCTCCCAGAAAAAGGATCTTGACACTTTAAGGGTTTCTTTATTGATTACAAAGATCTTGATCCCTTGACGTTGAGTAAGCGGTATGGTATATTTTATAAATATAAACGAATTAAAGAATGAGGTGAGACGGGTTGATAGAAGCTAAATCTATCAGTATGAACTATGGCCAGACCAGGGCCCTTGATAGTGTTTCGTTCAAGGCCGAGAAGGGCAAGATACTGGGTCTTTTAGGTCCAAATGCAGCGGGCAAGACTACCCTGATGCGTATATTGACCACCTTTCTGTATCCTACCAGAGGGACTGCGCTGATTGAAGGCCATAACGTGACAGAAAATCCCATTTTTGCCAAAAAAGAGATAGGCTATATGCCGGAGAGGGTCCCTTTATATGATGATATGATTGTGGATGAATATCTTGGCTTTGTAGGAAAGGCCAGAGGGCTTTCAGGACAGAAATTGAGAGACCGGCTTGTCTGGATAAAAGCCTCTTGCGAGATAGATGCTGTATGGAAAGATTCGATAAGCGAGATATCACGAGGTTATCGTCAGAGGGTTGGGCTTGCCCAGGCCCTAATTCATGACCCCAATGTCCTTATCTTAGACGAACTCACAACGGGCCTTGATCCGATTCAGATCATCGGTACCCGTCATCTTATAAGAAAATTGTCTTTAGACAAGACTATTATCTTCTCAACCCATATCTTACAAGAGGTAGAAGCCCTTGCTGATAGGATTGTCATATTAAATCATGGGCGGGTTATAGCCAATGGCACTCGCGAAGAACTCGTGCGAATGGCCACAAAGGCAGAGAAGGTTATTCTGACCTTGAAAGGGGATAAGGAACAAGTAGAAACATATCTTGATTCCTTGAATGAAGTGGAAGAAGTTCGTTTTGAAGGATATCGTCAGGATGAATATCCTAGATTCTTCATAAAGGCGGTAACAGGTACTCCCCTTATATCCATACTTAATCATTTAATCAAAGAGAATGGCTGGGAGATCAGGGAGCTGTTTAAAGAAGAACCGACACTTGAAGATTCTTTTATATGGTTTCTAAACAGGGACAAATCCAAGAGAAGGCATAAATAATATCTATGCGAAATATTATTACTATTTTCAAAAGAGAAATAAAGGCTTATTTCAATTCTTCTATAGCCTATATTTTTATTATTGGCTTTGTATTGATGTCCTGCGGTTTGTTTATGACAAATTTCTTTCTGGTAGGCAATGCTGAGATGAGGCCGTTTTTTAGTACCCTCCCCCTGATACTTTGTGTCTTTTTACCCGCGGTTTCCATGCGGCTCTGGGCAGAAGATAAAAAAGGCAATACCCTGGAACTCTTGCTTACCTTCCCCATAAAGACAAGAGAGCTTGCTCTCGGCAAGTTCCTTGCAAGTTTCGTATTCTATGTAATATCTTTATTAGCTACCTTACCTATACCTATTATGATTTTTATCCTGGGAAATCCAGATATAGGGGCTATCATCTCTGGATATATCGGTGCCTTGCTCCTTGGGAGTTTCTTTTTAGCGTTAGGCATCTTTATCTCAGGATTTTGTAAGGATCAGATAGTAGCGTTTGTTTTATCAATGATAGCTTGTTTTGGATTTTTCTTATTAGGGACAGATTTTACGATCACATCTATTGATGGCTGGATACCCGGCATGGGCACCTTTCTTAGAAATGCATTGGGTATGTCTCAGCATTTTATGTCTTTTGAAAGAGGTATTATCGATAACCGCGATCTATTATACTTTTTGAGCGGGACAGCAATGTTTTTGATACTTAATGGATTCTGGTTTGAAGGGAGATTGAGGCCCAAGGCAAAGACAATATTTACTGCGGCCTGTCTTATAAGTACGGGGATCTTTATTTTAATAAATCTTACGTTTGTGGATTTAGCAATAGGACGCTATGACCTGACAAAAGATAAGATCTATACGATATCCAAGGCCTCTCAAAAGATTCTCGTAAACCTTAAGGCCCCCGTCACTGTAAAATTATTTATTTCTCCATCTGATAAGATGCCGACTCAGTTTAAAACACTGGAGCGTAATATAAAGGATAAGCTTGAAGAATTCAGGATAGCTGCAAAAGGGAAGCTTAGATATAAAATCTTTCATATGGAAACCGCCGGTGTTACAGGAGAGAAACCCGGAGAGAAAAGCCTGAAGGAGTCTATTCAAAGAAAAGGCATAATCCCGTTTCAGGTACGAAGCATAGAGGCAGATGAAGTCGGCGTTAAACTCATCTATTCTGCAATCTCGATAGCTTATAAAGAAAAAGCCGAGGAGGTAATCCCGCGGATCTCGCCTGAATCCTTGGGAAATTTAGAATACGCTATTATTTCAAAGATATACAAGATGACGTTGACAAGGGTCCCGCAGGTTGCCTTATTTGCCCCGTATCAAGAAAGACCAGTAGACCCTGCGTTAAGAGCGGCAATGGCACGTCTAAAAAAATCGCAGCAAACGGATAAGATAATAGAAGACGCATATGAGGTTGTACCCAAGGTGCTTGAATACGAAGGATATAAAGTATCACGGATAAGGCTGACGAGAGAAGACCCCATCCCTGAAGGGACAGATACACTAATTATATTAGAGCCAAATAGGCTTAACGAAAGACAACGTTTCGAGATAAATAGGTTTTTGGTAAATGGAGGGTCGGTATTTCTTGCTGTCCAGCAATATGATTTTAATTATTCACCGGGGCAAAGGGGGATAGAGGTAACACTCCTGAATAAACAACCCAGGATAAATCCTTTGCTGGATAAATGGGGCCTTGGAGTGGACAAAGATATATTGATGGATAAAGAGATTGGTGTAATAACTATTATGGGCAGGCACCCTATTAAGAATATTGGCAATATAGCTATGTCGATGTCCTATCCTGTAAAGTTGCCTATCCAAATAAAAGTACTGTCACAACAAATGGACAAGGGGGTTTCTATCACTTCAAATTTATCGAGCATTTTATACCTTTGGGGGAGCGCCCTTAAACTCGATAAGAATAAGCTTAATAAACTAGGGTTGTCAGTTAATGTTCTCCTAAAGTCGAGTCGGGATTCATGGAAGACCCCCCTCCGATTGCAGGGAAATACGCAAGGACGCATGGAGGTGTTGACCCGAGAAGATTTTATTATGCCGGCTTCCGAAAAAAGGCATAGTTTTCCTCTGTCAGTTTTGGTAGAAGGCCGGTTTCCCAATGCCTTTAAGGATAAGGAAGTACCTAACTGGCCTACAGATGAAACGCAAGAGGGCAAAGAAAGCTATGTAACGCCAAAGCAGATTGTTGCAATCTCTCCTGCACCAGGAAAGTTGATACTCATAGGTTGTTCTACGATGTTTAATAAACAGGCTATTGGAAGAGCGGGCCATATTGACTTTCTCTTAAATTCCATAGATGCCATTACGCTTGGTGAGGGTTTGATAAAAGTAAGAAGTAAGGGAAACGAGGTCCGCCTTTTAAAGAGGGTGTCTTCCAATGCCAAGATTGGCTGGCGTATATTTACAACCTTTTTGGTACCGGTTATCTTATGCATATTAGGAAGCCTTAGGCTTCTTGCGCGAAGGCGCCTAAAATGGACCTATTTACGTAAGATTTAACTAAGAGGGGTGAAATCTTATGAAGGCCAAGCAGCTTTTGTCTCTAATCATTATATTTTTTATTGCTACAGGCATCTTCGTAGCTAAAAAAGTTTTTTTAAAAGAGAAATTAGAGACAAAAGAATATACTAGTCTTGAGATAAGTTTTAACCCGTCACATGTTAAGGAAATAAAAATTGAGGCCCCAAATTCAGAAGGGGTGAGCCTTATAAACAAAGATAATGATTGGGTTGTTGCTTCTAGGTGGAATCTGGAGGCAGAAAGACCTAAGATTGAAATGTTGATTGCTGCATTTAGTAATCTTACCGGCGAACTCCGTTCTGCTTCAAAAGGACTCCTTGGCGATTATGGTATCACAGAAGGTAAGGCATATTCTATAACTATCTCTACAGAAGATAGCCAGCCGCAAAAGTTTTTTATAGGGGCTAAAAAACCCTCGCCCGGCAAAACCTTTCTTAGAAAAAATAATTCAAATGCTGTCTATCTCGTTAATGCAGATATTTTCTCATTATTCGGTATTGAGGGGGATGGCTCACTTGATCAAAATTTTTGGGTGGATTTAAAACTATTACGGACCGACATAGATAAAATTGAGTCTATTCAGATAGTTAAATCGATAGAAGGTCGTGAGGTAAGCACTGTTTGGCTAAAAAAAGAGCTTGATACAAAGAAGGATTTGAAGCACTGGGTGGTCGTTGGCGAGAAGAAACCTGTCTTTGATATTGATGCTTCCAAGATAAGAAGTTTTATAGCAAGATTAAACAATCTTCGTGCTATCCAGGCTGTTAAACCCGGGTCAAAGGATTATGGATTAGGGACTCCGTTTTTAAGAATAATCCTGGGAAATGGAAAAGGCCGCAAAGAGCTTATTGTTGGAAATGAAGTTAGTGGACAGAGTAAAGAGAGGTACGTTGCGACTTCGAAAGACAGCATCTACACAATATCGGATTCAAGGCTTAAGAATCTAGATATAGACATAAGTAAGTTTTTTATAGATAATCCGTTGAGGATAGATAAAAAGAGTTTAGAATCGATAAGCATTTCTACACCTGGCGGCAAGAGGCTTACTCTTAACAAAGATCTAATAGGAGAAAATATGGATTATGTAGAAAAATTGAAAAAGTTTTCTGTTAAGAGGCTGCTTTTCAGCAGTAGATATCCTAAGGGTTTATCAGGTGCAGCGGTTTATCAGTTAGTCATACTAAAATCCGATGGTAGTAATTTGACATTAAATGTTAATGCGAAAGAGATAGAAAAAGGGGAGTTTATTTCATGGGTGAAAGATAATAAGGGTGTTTTTTATGTTATAGGAAAAAAAGTTTATGAAAATTTATTTGAGGGTCTTGACCAGCTTAATCTGGGAAGCCGAAAAGGTCTGAACAAATGAAAACTTTAATATGTTTCTTTTTAATCTTCAGTCTCGCTGTAATACCTGCTATTTTTGTCATGGCTAAAGAAGAAGGTGAGAAAAAAGAAGAAGTCCCTCTTGGTATGGAGATGATTCAAATAGGAGGTGGTGTAAAGGCCCTTGCCATTAAGGGTATGAAGATCCACAAGGAAGGGGATCTATTGGTGTTAGAGGGGACGAGAGAATTCGTAGCGCGAAAATTTATTGAAATAGATGGACGTATCGATGGGCTTGAATCAAAAGAAGAAAACCTTGAAAAAGGAATAGAACAATTAAGAGAAGAGTTAAGGGCATTGCAACAGGAGGTAAAGTAAAATTACTATATTTTCAAGAGTTATTATACTTTTTCTCTCAATCCTTATTTTTTCTGATTTATCTGTTGCTGCTCAAGAGGTTTCGCCTGGGGTAAAAATCCGGAAGAACGGCAAGATGATTATTGTAGAAGAGGATAAGGAATCTCTCGAGCAGAAGATTTTAGATATAGAGAAGCGCCTTGATGAGCTTGAAGGGCAAATAAAACAGCTGAAGGAGATTTTGAATGTGGAGAAAGGTATTGAAGAACCGATTACCAGTATGAGCACAAAGAAAGAAAAAAAGTTTTTAAAATATATAAATTGGGATAGAAAGTAAACTATGGTTACATCCTTGAATTGTTTGAGGTCCCTTTAAGGTAACGTGCAGGCAAAAATTCATCCTTCAGGCACCCTCCCTTGCAATATCATCCAGAGATTTTTTAATGATAGGAAAGCCCTCTTGAGGTTTAAGGCGAGAAGTGGTAACATAATATTACGCAAGTTTCGAGGTATGCCAGGTATGATTATATAGAGGTCTTCGTAACAAAAACGATAGCATTTATATAATTTTTAAAGAGGTGAACACGAAGATATGACTCGTAAGGGATTTGAAGCATTAGCCAGAACTGCCTTGGGTGAGCTTCCGGAAGAGTTTAAGGATAAACTTCAAAACGTAGATGTCGTCATTGAAGAAGAGCCCGATATGGACATGTTAAAGAGGATTGGGGTGGGTGCAAAAGGGAGGCTATTGGGGCTTTATCATGGCGTTCCCCTGAAGGACAGGACTCATTATTATGGCATGGTAATGCCGGATAAGATTATTCTCTACAAACAAAATATCGAGCGGGAATGCAAGGAAGGCGGCTTAGACATCCATGAAGAAGTAAGACACATTATACAACACGAGATCGCTCATCATTTCGGCATATCTGATAGACGTTTAAAAGATTTGGGTATATATTAGAGAGAAAAGGAGATCGGAAGAGCACACGTCTGAACTCCAGTCACACTGATATATCTCGTATGCCGTCT
>CAJVXD010000010.1 GCA_913009675.1 uncultured bacterium
CCCTCGTGCCTCATAGATGTTCAGTCTATGTCTCAGGTTGGTTTCGAGGTGGTTGGAACAGAAAGTAAGACGGAAGATATGTTGTGGTACAATTGTTGTTGTGTGTTTATTTTGTTTTTTTTTTATCTATATGTTTGTTTTTTTTTTTTTTAATGATACGGCGACCACCGAGATCTACACTCTTTCCCTACACGACGCTCTTCCGATCTAAAGAAAGATAGCCCTTTAAAGATAGCACAGTTACACTGGGGGTTTCCTCCGATAATCGGCGGGGTAGAGACACACCTGACAATCATACTGCCTGAGATGGTAAAGATGGGCCACAAGGTTTATCTACTGACAGGTTCGGTGGAAGGGGTCAAGGTCGTTGATAGATACAAAGGGGTTTCCGTCCAGAGGACCCCTATTATGGATTTGAACTGGCTGTCCAAGAGAGGCCTTAATGGTTTGCTGGGAGAGATAGAAGAGGTATTTGGAAGGTTTCTAAATCAGGTGAGGCCTGATGTTATACATTGCCACAACCTGCATTATTTTAGTAAACCTCACGCGAAAACAATAGAAAAACTGGCAAAGAAAAACAACATCCCTTTGGTCTTAACAGCCCATAATGTCTGGGACGACAATCTATTTTTAGATCTTACAAGGCACATAAGCTGGGATCATATTATAGCCGTCAGTCATTTTATAAAAAGGGAGTTGATAGGGATCGGTTGTCCCCATAGGAAGATTACTGTTATACATCACGGCATAGATCAAGACTCGTATAATCCCGAGACCAGATACCAAAGTGTGTTCAAAAAATATCCCCGCCTCAAGAACAAAAAGATAATCTTTCATCCTGCCAGGATGGGTCTTGCAAAGGGCTGCGATGTTACAATAAAGGCCTTAAGGATTATAAAGGAAAGATTCCCGGATGTAATATTAATACTGGCAGGGACAAGGAATATCATAGACTGGGCCTCAACCCAGCAGAAGGATATAGCCTATATGGTTAATCTGGTAGATTTTTTCAACATGAGAGACAATGTACTGATAGATGCCTTCATGCTTGAAGACATGCCGAAACTATACGCTGCCTCAATGGTCTGTGTCTATCCCTCTTCTAGCTGCGAGCCGTTCGGGCTTACCATGCTGGAGGCCCTCTCTTCAGCAAAACCCATGGTAGTCACAGAGACAGGAGGCATGCCTGAGATTATAAAAGACGGCATCAATGGATTTGTGGTGCCGATAAAGGACTTTGAAACGCTTGCCTCAAGGGTAGTTCAGCTTATGGCTAATAACGAATTGCGCGATAGGCTCGGCTATACAGGAAGGCAGATGGTAGAACAGAATTTTACAAAGGAGATAGTAACAAGGAATACACTAAGCATATATAGACATCTGATTGGATAGACCGTCTATAGCCTCTACGAAGCTCATACCGTAACTTTACAATATCATAGAGCGAAGTAATGCCGATGTAGCTCAGCTGGCAGAGCAGGGCTTTCGTAAAGCTCAGGTCGGTGGTTCGAATCCACTCATCGGCTCCAAATCCGCCGAAGGCGGATTTGGTCCTGAACAAGTCAAAAATTTGACGAAAAGGAAAAATTTTTGGCACAGTGAAGGACCTCAAAAATAACCGAAGGCGGATTTGGTCCTGAACAAGTCAAAAATTTGACGAAAAGGAAAAATTTTTGGCACAGTGAAGGACCTCAAAAATAACCGAAGGCGGATTTGGTCCTGAGACCACGACGAACAGGAGTAGTTTGGCGAAGTAGAATGGCGCGAGTTCGTGAACTCCTA
Organism: uncultured bacterium; assembly: GCA_913009675.1. GTDB lineage: Bacteria > Omnitrophota > Gorgyraeia > Gorgyraeales > Gorgyraeaceae > CAJVXD01. The sequence goes on from CAJVXD010000010.1 coordinate 1,783, forward strand.
AAAGACAAAAATTTTTCACTCCTCTGGCTTTCCCAGATTATCTCGAATTTCGGGGATAGACTCAATCAGATGGCCCTGATAGGGCTTATATATGCGCGTACCCCGGGCTCTACCCTGGAGCTTGCAAAGCTGCTTTCCTTTACCATACTTCCTGTCTTCCTCGTAGGTCCTATCGCAGGCATCTATGTTGATAGGTGGAATAGGAAATATACCATGATAGCCTGCGATTTGGTACGGGGGATACTGGTGCTTTTAATACCCATCGCAATTACATATTCTAAGGGCATGGTCCCGATATATATAATTGTATTTGTCATCTTTTCCGTCACCAGGTTTTTTCTCCCTTCTAAGCTTTCTATAATACCCGATATCGTAGGTAAGGATAAATTGCTTATGGCAAATTCTTTGACATCTACCACTATGATGATTGCCACGATAGTGGGATATGGGTTTGGAGGGATCATAGTGGCAGTGCTTGGCGCAAAGGGAGGGTTCTACGTGGATTCAGTCACGTATCTCATCTCTGCCGCAATGATTTCCTTTGTTGTCTTGCGGTTAAACAGAGGCCTCAAGGGCCCTGGGCCGGTAGGAAGATTGACCAGGTTGATAAGAAAGACGGTGATAGATGACATAAGAGAGGGCTTTTTATATCTAAAAGATCATAAGGACATAAGGATGGTGGCAAATACCATGTTTCTGCTTATGGCTGGTGTAGGATCCAGTTATATCATTATAATAGTATTTGTCCAGGAGGCATTGCATTCGTCAACGGAACATCTGGGATTGTTGGCGATGTTTCTGGGTCTAGGCCTATTCCTTGGTTCTTTGGCATATGGAAGATTCGGGGCAGGATTCTCCAAGAAAAAGGTGATAAACAGCGGTTTGTGTATTACGGGTTTGACCATGGTGATATTTGCACTGGGCCTTAAATGGTGGCCGTATTTTTTTGTAGCGGCTGCCCTTTCATTGATATTGGGCATATTTGCCTCGCCCATTATTGTTTCATCCAATACGCTTTTGCATGAAGTAATGGAAGAGAATATGCGGGGTCGTATCTTTAGTTCGGTGGATATAATAATGCATATAGCCTTCCTGATGTTTATGGTTGTAACTTCCTTGGCGGCTGAATGGATAAGTAAGACCTCTATACTGGTGATGGTAGGATCTGCGTTTTCGGCGATAGGCCTTTTAAAACTGATTAAAGCAATTAAGGGTAGGTAGTTTTATAGATAGAGACGTAGATAAAAGGCCTGCCCCCCCCAAATCTTTATTATCTTTGTTTCTTTTTCTGGGATCTGGGATTTTTCTTGAAGAGCGCCCTGCATTCTATATAATAATTACAGCGGGAGCAGCAAATATCTTCCTCTCCCCTTTCACCTCTATACCATTTGGTATCGCAACTCCAGTATATCTGACAATCTGTGCAGCAATGACCAAAATCTCCGACAGTCATAAGACCTCCTTATAATCAAATTATACTTTAATCTAAAAAGGTTGTCAAGGCGCCCCATTTTTTGTATAATGTAAATATAATCGTTTTTTATATTTTGATGCTCGGTATCCCAGGGAAATACATAATAAACATCGAATATCAAGATTCTATATGAATTTCATCCATCCGCCGGAGTTTAAGGAATCAACCAGGCACAAGAAGATAGAAACTGCGCCTTTGCCCGGGAGGGCAATCCTGCCCCTCTCGCAGCATGCAGGCGCGCCATCAGAACCTGTTGTCAGGGTAGGTGATGCCGTTAAGACAGGTTCGCTGATTGCGCAGGCAAAGGGATTTATATCGAGTAATCTGCATTCGAGTATATCCGGGAAGGTTGTTGCGTGTGAGGTTTTTACTCATCCTATTATTGGCAGATTCAGGGCCATTGCCGTAGAATCAGACGGCCAGGACACAAGGGCCTTTCCTGATTCCCACAGGATAGCTTCAGATATAGGCAGTAAGGAAATCATTGATATTATAAAAGAGGCCGGCATCGTAGGTCTTGGAGGTGCGGCATTTCCTACCCATGTAAAATTAAGCCCGCCTTCAGGTAAAAGAATAGGCACCTTGATTATAAACGGTGCTGAATGCGAACCATTCCTTAGCTGTGACCATCGCCTAATGCTCGAGAAACCGAAAGAGATAATATCGGGGATTCATTTGATTGCAAAGGTGCTGGACGTTAGAGAGGTATTGATAGGGGTGGAGGAGAATAAGCTGGATGCCATGGAAGCACTGGGAAGTGCCTTATTTAGGCTCAAGGCTTCCCTCGACTTCGCTCCCCTCGTTGCACTCGGGACTTCGCGGGACAGGCAAGGCTTAAAGATAAAGATTATTAAACTCAAGACGCGTTATCCGCAGGGAGGGGAGAAACAGCTCATAAAGACTCTTTTAAAGAAGGAGGTCCCTTCCGGCGGATTGCCGATGGATGTGGGTTGCGTGGTCGATAATGTCCAGACAGTTTTTGCTGTCTATGAAGCAGTATATTTTGGTAAACCGTTATATGAGAGGGTAGTTACTGTTTCAGGGAGTTTTTTAAAAAATCCGAAAAATCTCAAGGTGAGGATAGGTACGCCAATAAAGAACCTGCTGGAGTTCTGCGGTTTGGATACCAAAAGAGATATCTATGATATTATTATGGGTGGTCCGATGACAGGGGTTTCTCAGTATGATTTAGATGCGCCTGTCATCAAGGGGACATCAGGTATCCTTGTTTTGGATCCTAGGTTCGAGAATGATGAGGAAAATGACTGCATAAGATGCTCCAGATGCATAGAGGCGTGTCCGGCGGGACTCATGCCGTGTATGATCGGCCTTGGGACAAAGAACAATAGATTTGATATAGCAGGTTTGTATCACCCCCTTGATTGTATTGAATGCGGCGCGTGTGCGTATGTATGTCCTTCGAGGATACCGCTTGTGCAGTATATAAAACTGGCGAAAATGAAGCTGAAGAAAAAATGAAATATTCTTCTCGGCAGGCTTGAAGAATATTGTTCGAGCGAAGAGCTGTTCCAAAATCTACGATTTTGGAACGGGGTGAAGTCGAGAACAAAAACGATGAATAATATAACAAGATTTGCGTTTGTCCTATTTCTTGTAAATCTTATAGCCGCCTCTGTCCTGACGGGCGTATATTATCTCACAAGACCAAGGATAGAGGCACAGCAGAAGTTGATTAAAGAAGAGGCCTTGAGGCAGGTCATGCCCGGTTCCGTGGGTAATAGGCTCGAACCTTTTAAGGAGAATGGAGAGGTAAGATACTGGAAGGTTTTCAAGGGTTCAGATCCTATACCTCGTGGTTATGTATTTATTGCAAAAAAATATGGTTATTCAAGTATCATAGAGAGTATGGTTGGCATGAAGAAAGATGGGACTATAACAGGGGTCAGGGTTCTAAGCCAGAACGAGACCCCGGGCCTTGGGGCCAGGGTGGTAGAGGTTTTGTCAAACAAAACGCTCATCACGGCACTAAAGGATATCTTTTTGAGAAAAAAACCTGCTGAAAAGAGGTTATCCCCTTATTTTACAGGACAATTTAAGGGGATGAAGATCCAGAGGATGGATATCTCTAATATAGATGCCATTACAGGCGCTACGATATCCAGTAAGGCAGTCGTGGATTCTATAAAGTCCAGAGGTCTCGAGATATTAGGGAAATAACTTCACGCTTTCGTGACACACGCAAAAGTGTGAAGTTATTTGTGACGGGAGATATTTAATGTTTAGAGTTTCGCCGGCGCCGCATATTAAATCAAATCTCAGTTCAAGGAAGATTATGTATCTCGTGATGCTTGCGCTCTTACCGGCAGGGATAGCGGGTGTTTACATATACGGGCTGTGCAGCCTCAAGGTGATATTTATATCAATGGCCTCTTGCGTGCTGTGGGAACTATTATTTTTGAAATTCAGGCATAAAGATCCCCGGATTGTTTTGGATGGGAGCGCATTGTTAACAGGATTGCTCCTCGCGTATAATCTGCCGCCAGAGGTGCCTTTCTGGATCCCTGTGGTGGGTGCTTGGGCAAGTATCATCCTCGGCAAACAGCTCTTCGGAGGCTTGGGGCATAATATCTTCAATCCTGCCCTTGTGGGCAGGGTGTTTTTGCAGATATCATGGCCTGTCTACATGACTACATGGAAAAATCCCAGATGGGCCCTTGATTCTGTTTCAACCGCTACGCCGCTTGCCAAAGAAGGCGCAAGGAGTTTTAGCTACATAGATCTTTTCCTTGGGAATCATGGTGGATGCATAGGCGAGGTGTGCATATTGGCCCTGCTTATAGGGGTGTTATTTCTTATCTTTACAAATGTAATCTCGTTTCATACACCATTGAGTTTTTTCGGGACGGTTATGGTGCTGGCGTGGATCTTTGGCGGAAAAGGTATTTTTCAAGGCGACCCCATTTTTCATTTACTTGCAGGCGGGCTTATTTTGGGCGCATTTTTTATGGCAACTGATTATGTAACATCTCCGCTTACGAGGAGGGGTAAGATTATATTCGGTATAGGGTGCGGGTTATTGACCATCTTGATCAGGCTTAAAGGTGGATATCCGGAGGGTGTCTCATATGCGATTCTTTTCATGAACGCAATGGTGCCTATGATAGATAGATATACTAAGACGAGGAAATATGGTCTTGTGAAGAAAGGAAGATAACCGTATGTCGTTGGAGGCCCTGATGAAATCGGGACCGAAGCAGTCTTTCTCTTTGAGATTATTTCGCTTTGCTTACAATGACACAGCCTGGTTATAAAAATGAAGCGATTACTGCGTGAATTTTTAAAAGGTATCACTATAGAAAACCCGACCTTCAGGCTGGCATTGGGTTTATGCCCCACCCTCGCTATATCCACCAGTATCGTAAACGGCTTTGGCATGGGGCTTGCCGCTACATTTGTGATAGTCGGCTCAAATATGATCGTTTCCAGTATAAGGGGTGTTATACCAAGTAAAATAAGGATACCCTCTTTTATTGTCATAATAGCGACATTCGTGACAATAGTCGAGCTCGTAATGAAGGCATATTTTCCCAGCCTTTCAAAGGCACTTGGGATATTTGTCCCTCTGATCGCAGTCAACTGCATTGTCCTGGGCAGGGCAGAAGCCTTTGCCTCAAAGCACGGCGTAGTAAGGTCTATCTTCGACGGGCTTGGCATGGGGGTGGGTTTTACGTTCGCGCTCGTCCTTATCTCTACGATACGGGAGGCCTTCGGGAACGGTACGTTACTGGGGTTGATTATTGTTAAGGGTTTTGAGCCTGCCCTTTTGTTTATATTGGCGCCAGGTGCATTACTGGTTATAGGGATTTTGATGGGTTTTATTAATCATGTGACGGAGAGATAATATGGATCTTAATCGTTTATTAATGGTAGCTATAAGCGTCATATTTATAAATAATTTTATACTGTCCAAATTTCTGGGATTATGCCCTTTTATAGGCGTGTCAAAGAAAACCGAGCCTGCTTTTTATATGGGCCTTGCCGTAACATTTGTCATGACCGCTTCTTCTATTATAACCTGGGCAGTGTATAGTTTTTTATTAAGGCCTTTTCATATAGAGTATCTGCGCACCCTCTCATTCATATTGGTAATTGCAAGTTCCGTACAGCTCATAGAGATGTTCATACAAAAATTCAACCCGGCGCTTTACAAGGTTTTTGGGATATATCTGGCACTTATTACTACGAATTGTGCTGTATTTGGCGTTGCAGTCTTAAATAGCGAGATGTTTCTTAAGGTCGCCGACAATTTGACTCGCTCGCTTGTGTTCTGCGTGGTGCAGGGATTTTGTGCAGGCGTGGGTTTTACTATGGTGTTACTCCTTATGTCAGGCATAAGGGAGAGGCTTGAGCTGTGCAATGTGCCTCGGTCGATGAAAGGCATGCCAATAGCATTCATCGTGGCATCCTTAATGTCAATGGCATTTATGGGGTTTATGGGGTTTAGGTTCTAATGTTCTCGATAAGCTCGAATAAGATTTGCCTGTGAGTCGAGAAGGCCGTCTTTATTATGCTGATACCTATTATTATCATGTCAACGATGGGGCTCTTGTTTGGCCTTGGGCTTGCCTTTGCCTCGAGGATATTCAGGGTAGAGATAGACCCTAAGATCGAAAGAGTACTTTCTGCTTTACCCGGGGCAAATTGCGGGGCATGTGGGAAAGCAGGTTGTGCCGGCCTGGCAGAGGCGATTGCCGAAGGGGACGCCAGTCTTACAAGCTGCCCTGCCGGAGGAGAAGAGGTATATAACAAGATTGCCGACATCTTAGGCGTGAAAAAACAAACCGTGGAGAAGAAGGTAGCGCAAGTGAGATGCGGTGGAGGGAGGGATGCAAAAGATAAGTATGAATACCATGGGGTCAAGACCTGCGCCGCCCTAAATTTGATGGCCGGCGGAAATAAGATGTGTAGTTTTGGTTGTATTGGATTCGGGGATTGCATAAGGGCATGTTTCTTTAATGCCATCCATATGGGCAAGGATGGCATTCCGGTGGTGGATCCGGACAAATGCACTGCATGCGGCAAATGCGTAACAGCATGCCCTAAAGGTATCATATCGCTGGAAAAGGCCTCAGAGAGATATTACGTTAAATGCCTTTCTCAAGATAAAGCGCTATTTGTAAAAAATGCTTGCAAGACGGGGTGCATAGCGTGTAAAATATGGGAGCGGATTTCGAAGGGCATATTTGTGGTAGAGAATAATCTGTCAAGGTTAGATTACGCTGGGACTAGCGATGCTATGCTATTAAGGCTATGCGCTGAAAAGTGTCCAACTAAATGTATTATAGAACAGCAGAAAGGAACAACCTAATGCTGGAATTAACAAGGGATAATTTTGAGTCCGAGGTATTGAAGTCAGATAAACCTGTGGTTGTAGATTTCTGGGCAACATGGTGTATGCCCTGCAAGATGATAGCGCCTGTTATTGAAGAGATAGGCAAGGAATATCATGGTAAATGCAAGGTTTGTAAGTTGAATATAGATGATGCTATGGGGGTTGCAACCAGGTTCGGAGTGATGAATATACCAACGGTTATCTTTTTTAAAGATGGCAGTGAATTTACGAGAATGGTAGGGGTGGTTTCCAGGGATAATATTGTAAAGAAGGTGGAGGAGATGTTAAGTTTAGGCTTGGAGGAGTAATGCCTTAAGCATGAACTTATCTGTACAGGGGATGAGGATTGCGGTATTTTGTTCAGGAAACGGGTCGAATCTGCAGGCCATAATAGATGCCAGGGATAGGGGGCATATAACAGCAAAGATAGCCCTGGTGGTTTCTGATGTCCCGGATTGCTTTGCATTGGAGCGTGCAGAAAGGGCGGGGATCAAGAGGGTTGTTGTAGAAAGAAAGGCCTTCAGGTCAAAGAAGGAATTTGAAAAAGAGATACTGAAAAACCTTGAAAAAGAAGAGATAGGTCTGATAGTACTTGCTGGTTACATGAGGATGCTCTCGCCGGATTTTATAAGACAATACCCCGAGAGGATCTTAAATATACACCCTGCGCTTTTGCCTTCATTTAAGGGTGCACACGGGATAAGGGATGCATTTTTATACGGGGTAAAGATTACGGGGCCAACGGTCCATTTTGTTACCGAGGATATGGATGCCGGACCTATAATATTGCAGTCGGCTGTTGCGGTAATGGGAGACGATACAGAGGAGACCCTTGCAGAAGCCATTCACAAGGAAGAGCATAAGATATACCCGAGGGCAATACAATTAGCTATAGAAGGCAGGTTAAAGATAGAAGGCAGGAGGGTAAGGATATTTTAATGCGAGATGATGTCTTCTATTTTTATGCGGTCTTTTCTAAAATCTTCCAATTCTCCTTTCGATAGATAGATCTTTTTTTCCTGGGGCTTGGCGTTTATAAGCTCGACACCTTTGAACCCTTCAAAAGAATATCTATGCAGGACCCTTCCTATAAGTTTCAGTATCTTGGAATATATTATTTTATTATCCTCTGTCGACGGTGCACTTGAGGTGATAGAAAATTTGAACTGGAATCTTTTATTATCCATTGCGCCTTCGGAGCTTTCGACGACGAATCTATCCTTCAGGTGTTTGTCCTCTCTGAATAATATCTTGATCCTTCTCGCAATCTGCTGGCTTAAGAACCAATCCAGCTTAAGATCTTTTTTGGGCAGGCCGTCCAGCCCTATATAGGCGATATCCTTATATTGAGCGAATGTACTCTTTAGATCACGCTGCCCTATCTCTTTCTCCGAATAAAAATACCTTGAGACGATCTCTTTGATGGGATTTGTGAGCGTGGAAATATTTACAAGGATCAGGTATTCATTGGTAAATCCGGAAGGAAAGATGGCCCTGTATACTTCAAAGCCCTGAATGGGCTCGTAGTATTCCCTTGTCTTCAGGTAAAATAGCGCCTCCTGGGTAGTTATCTCTTTAGAATAGATTTTAACAATTTCTATTTTCTGGGTGCCTTTTTTCCCTATGGTGTAAAGCGGGTAGAAGATAGGTTTTATATCCCGGACCAGAGGGGATCCTTCATTCAAGGCCTTGATGAGTTCTTCTATCTTTGATTTACCCAAGAGGACAGGGTCGAATTTAAAATCCCTTAATATCCTTTTGTAGTATTCACCCCTTGAGATATCCAGGAGCCTTACGCGTACCACATCATAGAGAAAACCTGTCAGCACAAATTCCGCTCCTAAGACCTTTGTATCCCTGGCCGTAAGTACGTAGAACTTCAAGGGCCTGTCCGTGCTCATGGCGACCCTGTGTATGGAGAGGGCTACGTCCTCTATCTTTTTTCCTGCCTTCTGGTTTAATTTTAAATCCGGGCTTACGAGGCCGTTTATCGGTATAAGCACGCCCAGCGTAGAATCTAGGATCTTTACGTCTACATCCAGGTTGTATTCATCCTTACAGAGTTTTTTTATGGAGTCTTTTACCCCTTTCTTTGAATAGGTTGGTTTGCTGCATGCAGAGAGAGATACTAATAAGAAAAGCGCAAGCAGGAATTTTAATTGGCGGGGGTTCATGTAGATTTGAAGCTGTGGGTTTTTCCGAATTCCTTAAATATGTCTTCTATCTCGTCGTATTCCAACTCTTCTTTTTCAAGCAGCTCCTTGGCAAACCTCTCTACTATCTCCCACTCTTTATCCAGGAGCTCTTCGACCTCTTTGAGGGAGCTGGCTATGATCTTGGTAGTCTCAGTATTAAGTTTCTCCTTTAGTTTTTCGGATAGCTGGGATTCAGGTATTACGGTATAATCCCCTACATAGCCGCTCTCACCCATCCCAACCTTCCAGACCATGGCGTGTGCCAGTCTCATCGCACCGTTAAAATCAGACGCTACACCGTCACTGGTAGTCCCGAATCTTTTCTTTTCTGCAACGTACCCGCCGAGCTTTACCTTTATGTCGGCAAGGATCCTTTCTTTGTTGCGCGTGTATGTCTCTTCCCTGGGTTGGCCGTATACTGCCCCAAGTGTTTCTTTTCTGGATATTATGGAGGCCTTGAATACGTCATCCGTGGGATGAAGGATGTACATTACTACAAGGTGCCCTGTTTCGTGAAAGGCCACCATTTCACGTTCTTCCTTTGTGAGTTGTTTCTTGTGTTTCATGCCCATGTCGATACGTTCCATTGCCTCTGACAATTCCTTATGCGTGACCGTATCTTTTCTGTTCCTGGTTGTTATAAGGGCGGCCTCTTTTATTATATTGTCTATCTCTGCCGGTGTTTTATAGACTGCCTTTCGTGCCAGACGACCTATATCTATCTCTTTGTCATATTTGATTGTCTTAAGATAATATGCAAATATCTTTTCTCTTTCTTGAAGGGTGGGCCTGTCAAGGTAGATCTTTCTGTCAAATCTTCCGGGTCGCAATAAGGCCTCGTCCAACACGCCTTCCACTGCGTTTGTGGCGCCTATAACAATGACATTAAAGTCTTTCTCCTTGAGGCCGTCCATTTCTACGAAAAGCTGGTTCTGGGTGCTGTTTGTCTCCTGTCCCCCTCCCATAAAGCTGAAGGAGCGCCGCCTTCCTATGGCATCCAGCTCATCTATAAAGATAATACTGGCCCCATAGCCATATGCCAGGTTCCTTGCCCTTTTGAAGAGTTTTCTTACACGGGAGGCGCCTACACCCACGAATATCTCGGTGAATTCACTGCCGGACATGGAGATAAACGGGATCCCTGCCTCTGTTGCAATGGCCTTTGCCAGGTATGTCTTTCCACAGCCGGGCGGGCCTACCATAAGAAGCCCTCTCAGGATCTTACCGCCTATCTTTGCAAGGCGCTTGCGGTCTTTTATCAACTCGACAACCTCCCACGCCTCCTGTTTTGCCTCGTCTATCCCGATTACGTCACTCCAGCGCACATTTACGTTTTTGCCTTTTATGGTTGTTTGTTTTATCTTTGAGAAGCCTCCACGCAAAAATACCATATACATGAATACGAATA
>CAJVXD010000011.1 GCA_913009675.1 uncultured bacterium
GCTCTTTGCTTGTTATTTTTTTTTTAATGATACGGCGACCACCGCGATCTACACTCTTTCCCTACACGACGCTCTTCCGATCTCATAGCAGGCTGTGGGGCCTTTTTTAGCCGAGCGGGCACGGTGTCTTTTTGGGCTGTGGCCCGTGAGAAAAGACGTTCGGCCGCCCCGGCGAGGCGGCCTTCTCTCCGTTTTATTTTTTGCTCGTCCTTTTGCCTGACGGCAAAAGGACACCATGCCCGCAAAAAATAAAGAGGCTTTTCTCAAGGGCCCCAGCCCAAAAAGACGAGAGAGGCTAAAAACGGAGTAAGATTGCCGCGCCGGGGCAATCTTACATTCCCACGGCCTGCTATGCCGGAAGGCCTAAACCGACGATAAGTTGTTACCTAACTGCCCAAATAGTACGTAGTATTTTTATTTTATGATTGACGACAAGATTTTGAATTTTTTTAAAAACTGCAGAGACAGTTATATCTCAGGAGAAGAGTTTAGTGAGAGACTTGGTATCTCCCGCACCGCTGTGTGGAAGCATATAGAGAAACTTCGCAGCGAAGGATATGAGATTATAGCCTCCCCTCATCTCGGCTATAAACTCTTGTCTGTTCCTGATCGCTTGACAGAACTGGAGCTAAAGTGGCAGCTCAAGGCAGAGATAATAGGAAAAAAGATATATTCCTATGAGGAGGTAGGCTCTACAAATGATCTTGCGCGTCAATTAGGGATATCAGGAGAAAAAGAAGGTTCTGTAATAATAGCAGAGCATCAGGCCAAAGGCCGCGGCAGACTCGGGAGAAAGTGGGTTTCCCCCAGGGGGAAAGGCGCCTGTTTCTCAGTGATACTGAGGCCGGATATCCTACCTCGAGAGGTCTCTCTCGTAACGCTTTTTTCCGCCCTCAGCGTTGTAAAGACAATCCGTGAGATGATAAACCTGCCTGCCTTTATCAGATGGCCGAATGATATCATGGTGAATGCGAGAAAACTGTGCGGCATATTGACAGAGCTGGATGGTGAGACAGACAAGATTAATTTTGTAGTAGTTGGGATAGGTATAAATATAAATACGAAGAGGGAGTTACTCCCTCCTGGGGCTACTTCCGTTTCTGCTGAAAAAGGCAGCGAGGTCTCGAGGCTGGAATTCGTCAAGGCTATTTTAATAAACCTCGACAGATATTACAGGATTTTTAAGAGGGGGAAGGTTGAGGAGATCCTGGGAGAATATAAGAAGCTCTCGACAGTCCTTGACAGGAGGGTTCAGATTAATTATCATAATAGACTCATATCAGGCCACGCAGTAGATGTAGATAAAGAAGGCGCCCTTATAGTGAGGCTGGACTCAGGTTTTAATGAAAGGGTTCTTGCAGGCGATGTGGTCTTGCTGAGATAAGAGCTGAGTAAAGGTTGAGGTTGAGGGGGATGGGGAACTCCAGCGCAGACAATATCGCTTTAACTTTACACTTGAAGTCAGGTTTCAAGTGTAAAGTTGTTGTTGCGGAGAGAGCGGACGTAATCACCTCTCGGCAGGATGCCCCTTCAGGCAGGGAGAGCAGAAGATATGTTTCTTGCGGTTGATATAGGAAATACGACTATTCACAATGGGATATTTAAAGCCGGGGTCCTGCGGAAGGTATTTAATATACCCACTTATACAACAGGGCTGGACAGGCAGTATATAAAGAAGCTGGGTGCCTCTTTAAGAAAGATAAGGGCCGTGATTATTGTCAGCGTTGTGCCGGATGTATCAAGGCAGGCAGAAGAAACCTTAAAGAATCTGCTGGGCGCAAGGATCCTGGTTGTAGGCAGGGACGTGGATAGCGGGGTCAAGAATCTTTATAAAAGGCCGCTGCAGGTAGGCCAGGACAGACTTGTTAATGCCAGGGCGGCTTACGAGTTATGCAGGAAGGGGGCCGTTATAGTAGATTTTGGAACGGCCCTAACAATAGATGTAGTGACCAGGAACAGAGAATATATTGGTGGTGTCATTGCGCCGGGCATTGAGATATCTTTGAATGTTTTATCGGAACGCGCAGCTCTTTTACCCAGGATATCATTGAAGAGGCCGCAGGGCCTCCTGGGAAGGGATACAATAGAAAGCATGAGAAGCGGTACGGTGTACGGTTTTAGCAGTTTATGTGACGGCCTTGTAGTTCGATTGAAAAAGGGATATTGCAGGCGAGGCATGGTCGTAGCAACCGGAGGCATGTCAAGATTTATCGGCCCATATTGCAGAACAGTAGATAAAATAGATCCCGATCTAACGCTTAAGGGTTTGAATTTAATAGGAGCAGATTTCGATGTTTAATATCTTATCGAATGAAAATATAGCACCTGCGATTTTTAGGATGAAACTAGAGGCCCCCTTGATTGCCGGAAAGGCCGGACCAGGCCAGTTTTTAATAATCAGGATAGACGATAAAGGTGAGCGTATACCTCTTACAATAGCCGACCATGATGAGAGATGCGTTACTATTGTCTATCAGGTTGCGGGGGTTACGACACACAGGCTATCCGAAAAAAAGAAGGGCTGTTATCTCGCGGATGCAGTGGGGCCATTGGGGCGGGCTACAGATATTGAAAGAGTTGGGAATGTATGTTGTATCGCCGGAGGGGTTGGCATTGCTGAGGTGTATCCTGTGGTAAAGGCGCATAAATCCATTGGGAGCCATGTCCTGGCAATTCTTGGGGCGAAAAACAAGAAACTTATAATATTCAAAAGTGAATTAGAGGGGCTGTGTGATGAGATATTCATCACTACCGATGACGGTTCCCTGGGCGAGAAGGGTTTTGTTTCGGGTGTCCTCGAGAGATTGATAGATTCACCCAGGCACATGGATCTTGTATATGCTGTTGGCCCCGCGATTATGATGAAGGTGATTGCAGATATAACTCGTCCCTCCAATATAAAAACCCTCGCATCTTTAAATACGATTCTCGTAGACGGCACAGGTATGTGTGGTTCCTGCAGGATAGATGTGGGCGGAGACACGAAGTTTGTATGCGTGGATGGGCCGGAATTTGACGCGCATAAGGTGAATTTCACAGAACTTATAGCAAGACAGGGGCTCTTTAAAAAACAAGAAGACCATGCCTGCAGGATAAGAGGGATATTACAATGAGAAGCCGGAGCAGAGAAGAATATTATTATGAAGAAACAGGATCCTAAAGACAGGATTAAGAATTTCAATGAAGTAAGCCTGGGCATGTCTGAGGAAGAGGCCATTAAAGAAGCCGGCCGGTGTCTTTTCTGCAAGGAACCGAGGTGTTCTGCAAATTGTCCTGTCGAGATAGAGATACCGCGTTTTATAAATGCGATAAAGGATAAGAACTTCGATAAGGCCATTCGCATAATAAAGGAGAAAAATAACCTTCCGGGCGTATGCGGGAGGGTTTGTCCGCAAGAGAATCAGTGCGAGGGTGCATGCATATTAAATAGTAAAGGCCGGCCTATAAATATAGGTGCACTTGAGAGGTTTGCAGCTGATCAGGAATTGAGTAATGAAAAAAAGGCTTTCAGTCTTTCCTGTCCCGGGCCCCTCGACTCTGCTCGGGGTAAACTCCGCCGAGAGAAGCCTAGAGCCGGAAGCCAGAAGGTCGCTATCATAGGAAGCGGGCCCAGCGGTTTGACTTGCGCAGGTGACCTGGCCAGGTTAGGTTATCAAGTTACTCTATTTGAGGCGCTGCACGTTGCCGGCGGGGTCCTGATGTACGGCATCCCTGAGTTTCGACTTCCAAAGACTATTGTGAAGAAAGAGATAGAGTATTTAAGGTCTTTAGGGGTGGATATCCGGACGAATTTTATAGTGGGCAAGACCTCTAGCATGGAGGAGATTTTCGAACTTGGCTATAAGGCCGTATTCGTCGGCACAGGCGCAGGCCTGCCGCGCTTTATGAATATACCGGGAGAGAATCTCAATAGGGTCTATTCGTCCAATGAACTTCTTACAAGGGTTAATTTGATGAAGGCGTATCTTTTTCCAGAGTATGACACGCCTGTAAATATAGGCAGAAAGGTAGCGGTTGTCGGCGGAGGCAATACTACAATGGATTCGGCAAGGGTATCGCTTAGGCTCGGCGCAGAAAAGGTGTATGTAATATATAGGCGCTCAGAAAAAGAGATGCCGGCTCGCAGAGAAGAGATCGGGAACGCAAAGGAGGAAGGGGTTGAGTTTCATATTCTTACACTGCCTAAAGGAATAATTGGAGATGAAAAAGGGTTTGTGAAAGGCATGGAGTGCATGAAGATGAAGCTTGGCGGATTGGATTCTTCCGGCAGAAGGAGGCCGATGGCTATAGAGGGGTCGGAGTTTATTATGGATGTAGACACAGTGGTAATGGCAATAGGACAAAGACCTAATCCTGTCTTTTTAAGGGCCACACCGGTGCTCAAGGTAGATAGAGGGAATAAGATTGTAGTAGACCCGGAAACACAGGTTACTAATATAGAAGGTGTTTACGCTGGCGGAGACGCTACGTATGGCGAGGATACAGTGATAGCCGCAATGGGCGCAGGTAAGCGCGCGGCAATAGCAATTGACGGTTATTTAACCGGGACGAAAGGCGGAGCAGGATGAGCAGGGGGCAGAGGGTGCTGGTTGCGATGAGCGGAGGCGTGGATAGTTCTATGGCCGCTGCAATTTTAAAGGAGGAAGGCTACGAAGTCATTGGTGCGACCATGAAGATATGGCCCAGGGAGCATTGCGGCAAGCAGGGTAAGAAACCTTGCTGTTCGTTGAGGGACATTGAGGATGCTAAAAAGGTCTGTGATGTACTCGGAATAAGGCATTATGTTTTGAATTTCGAAAAGGTTTTCCGGGAAAAGGTAATCGATTATTTTATTAGTGAATACCTTAAAGGCAGGACCCCAAATCCCTGTATTCTCTGCAACGAAAAGATAAAATTCGGGACCTTTCTCAGAAGGGCCGGGGAGCTTGACTGCGATTTTATCTCCACAGGGCATCATGCAAGGATTGAAAGGAACGGGTGTTGTAGATTAAGGGAATCAGTGGACAAGAGAAAGGATCAGTCTTATGTCTTATTTTCGCTTTCCCCTGCCCAGATAGAGAAGACACTTTTCCCGATAGGCGATTCGAACAAGGATGATATCAGAGGGAATGCTGAGGCCCTCGGCCTGAGTGTCTCTAAAAAATCGGATAGTCAGGAGATATGTTTTGTGCCGGATAATGATTATCCCGGTTTTATAATGAGGCACCGCGCCCTAGATTTTAAAAAGGGCGATATAATCGATTCTAACGGCAGGGTATTAGGCCAGCATAATGGTTATTGGAACTTTACGATAGGCCAGCGAAGGGGACTCGGCATTTCACATAAGGGGCCGCTCTACGTGACAGCCATAGATGCGGATAAAGATATTATTAGAGTGGGAGAATATGCAGAGTTAAAGAAAAAAAGATTTAGAGTCAAAGGCATAAACTGGTTTGATAAGAAAGGCGTGGGGAAAGAACGGAAGGCAGAGGTCAAGATAAGATATAATCATAAAAAGTCGGAGGCGTTTTTAAAGAAGGTCAATGAGGGTGAAATAGAAGTGGAATTCGAAGAACCTCAGGCAGCGATTACGCCTGGGCAGGCCGCTGTATTTTATGAAGGAGAATATGTCCTTGGCGGTGGGTGGATAGAAAGGGTCCTCGTATAGCTGCAATATTGAATCTCCTGCAAGGTTAACAAAAGCGGGAATCAAGAGGTCTCCCTGCCTTGCATGCTGGAAATGGCCGCCGGAGAACAATAAGATGGAGAAGATAAAGCGACTTAAAAATATCTTGATGAGGCTTGAAGGCGTAGTATTGGCTTTTTCAGGAGGCGTGGATTCAAGTTTTCTCCTTAAGGTTCTGAACGATAGTTTGCCCTGGGATAAGGTCCTGGCTGTTACCGCTGTATCCGATACCTACACGTCTTCAGAGTTGAGTCAGGCGAGGAGATTTGCAAAAGATTTAAGGGTAAGGCATAGAATAATCTTTACAAGCGAATTAAAGGATATAAGATTTATAAAAAATACTAAAGATAGATGCTATTATTGTAAGAAAGAATTATTTCAGAGGCTAAAGGAGGTTGCTAAAAAAGAGGGTCTAAAGAGCGTTATCGATGCCTCTAATGTCGACGATAAAAAGGATTACAGGCCGGGCTCCAGGGCAAAGAGAGAATACGGCGTAGGAAGCCCCCTTCAGGAAGCCGGCATTACCAAGAATGATATAAGAAGATATTCTAAAAGATTAGGGCTCAAGACATGGAGATTGCCGTCGATGGCCTGTCTGGCATCAAGGATCCCCTACGGTCAGGAGATTCACAGACGCACATTAAGAAACATAGAAAGGGCAGAGGGTTTTATAAAGGGTCTGGGCATTGGCCAGGTAAGGGTCAGGTCCCATAACGAGATAGCCAGGATAGAGGTTGACAAAAAAGATATAAAAAGATTTTTTAACCAGAGATTTTGTGATAAAATAATAAGGCGCTTTAAGAAATACGGTTTTAGATACATTACGCTGGATTTAGAAGGGTACAGGACGGGAAGTTTGAACGAGGTGTTAAAGTAAGGATATGTCCTTTAGCACCTACAATGTTCCTATTCGTCACATTGCTTAACGGCGTTTCAGGATTAAATTTGCTTCGCAGTAAGGCAGGAGGTCCTTCAGCGGCTATAATCCTTCTATTCGTCGGATTATTTAACGCCGCTTCAGGATTAAATTTGCTTCGCAGTAAGGCAGAAGGTCCTTCAGCGGCTATAATCCTTCTATTCGTCGGATTATTTAACGCCGCTTCAGGATCAAATTTGCTTCGCAGTAAGGCAGAAGGTCCTTCAGCGGCTATAATCCTTCTATTCGTCGGATTATTTAACGCCGCTTCAGGATCAAATTTGCTTCGCAAATTTGGCGGCGTAGCTCAGTTGGTCAGAGCAGTCGGCTCATACCCGGCGCGTCACTGGTTCGAATCCAGTCGCCGCTACCAATTTCACCTTCGGTGAAATTGATCCTGAACGAGCACAAAATGCGATGAATGAGAGAATTTTGTGCGAAGTAAAGGACCTACAAAACCGCTTTTCTATCTACGCAGATTGAAGATGCCTCTAGGCTTTACCGACAGGGTTAAATCAACGATTAAAAAATATAATCTATTGCAGAATGGCGATAGGGTTTTAGTGGGGCTTTCAGGAGGAGTTGATTCTGTGGTATTGTTACACACTCTTTTAGCGTTGAAGGTGGGATACTCTCTGGAGCTCTACGTGGCGCATCTGGATCATATGTTTCGAGGTGAGGAGTCGAGGGGAGACAGGAGGTTTTGCGAAGCTATGACGGAGAGGTTAAATCTGGATATTGTGTGCGGAGAAATAGATTGCCCAAAGATTGCTAAGGAAAAAGGGATTTCCCTTGAAGAGGCTGCCAGGTTTGAACGCTATGATTTTTTTAGAAGGACTGCCAGGGTTAAAGGCACAGAGAAGATAGCGATTGCTCATAATGAAGACGATCAGGCGGAGACCGTTCTTATGAGGGCGATTCGCGGCACCGGTATAGCGGGACTGGGAGGCATGGCCCCTCTAAAGAAGATGCGAGGTTTTACAGTAATAAGGCCTCTTATAGAGATATCGAGAAAAGAGATCGAGGATTTTATGAGGGATAATAATCTGGGATTCAGGCACGATCCGTCTAATGATAAGCTTATTTTTACTAGAAACAAAATAAGGCACGAGTTAATACCATACCTCGAAAAAAACTTTAATCCCAACATAAAAGAGGTTCTTGCTAATATGGCCGAAAACCTGCGGGCCGAAAACGAATTTTTAGATAAATTTTCAAAGAGAAAGTATAGGGCTATATCGAAAAGAAACAAAGACGGAGAGATTGTCATAGAGATTAAAAAAATCAAGAGACAGGCAGAGGCAATAAGGAAAAGGATTTTGCGAAACGCCCTTGAAGAACTCAAAGGTGACTTAAGGAGGTTCACTTATCAACACTGGAGAGAGATGGAAGAGCTGCTTAATAACAGGCCCCTAAATTCCATAGTAGACCTGCCCGGGGGATTTAAGGTTATAAAGAGAAAAAAAACCTTGATCATGGAAGGGCCAAAGAGAACTTAAGCAATACCTATGTACTTTCAATCCTGCATGACATCTTTGCAGCACCCGGGCCAAGCGTCCTCGGGGCATATTTTCCGCGAGCGGGCACGGTGTCTTTTCGCTCAGGGGGAGCCTGAAAAAAGACGTTCGGCCAATTTCATTTATTTGGAGATGCGGGCCTCACTCATTTTTATTTTGACAGGCAGGCTTTTTTGTTGTTTCCTTGATCGTGGACTACGCAAAATAAACATGCTTTTTCATGCTCCCCCTGAGCGAAAAGACGAGCGAGCGGAAAAAATGAGCAAGAATTCACTCGCTGGGAGAATTTTTGCGTCCCCGAGGACGCTTGGCCCGGGTGCTGCAAAGACTTAAGAGTTATTCAAATAGTCCATACTCAGAGTTGTATGAGTTGATTTTTAGACACATCAATGATACAATACATATTTAAGCAAGTTATACTATAATTCAAGGAGATTCAAGATGCCCTTAAAAAAACAGATTAAAAAGATCAACAATAAAAACAAGATTAACCGCAATATCTTTTTTTGGATTGGCTTAGTTTTGCTTCTGGTATATATATTCAGGTTGGATTATTTTTCTCCTCAGACAGCATCAAAGGAGTTAAGTTACGGTCAGTTTTACAGGCTTCTCGAGAAAAACAATGAGACAACTGCAATAGCATCTGCGGTTAAGATCGATGATCGGATCAAGGGTGTTTTTTCCAGCGGCACCCACTTTTCGGTGCACATCCCCTCAAATGACAGAGATCTGTTAAAACTCCTTCGTGAGAATGTTGCGAATTTCGACGTAAGGCCGCCAAAGACCTTATGGGCCAATATTTTCTATTCCCTCGGGCCTATGATTTTATTTATTGCATTTTTGTGGTTTTTTGTCTACAGGAGTGCTCAGGGCGGAGGCCGGATACTTTCATTCGGGAAGAGTCGCGCGAGGCAGATAGCCGGAGGCAAGACAAAGCTCACTTTTAACGATGTGGCTGGTGTAGACGAGGCCAAGGAAGAGTTGAAAGAAGTCATAGAATTCCTGAAAGACCCAAAGAGATTTCAGAAACTAGGAGGAAAGATCCCTAAAGGCGTCCTGTTGATGGGGCCTCCGGGGACAGGTAAGACCCTTCTTGCAAAGGCGGTTAGCGGCGAGGCCGGCGTGCCTTTCTTCAGCATTAGCGGTTCTGACTTCGTTGAGATGTTTGTAGGTGTTGGCGCTTCGAGGGTGCGAGATCTGTTTGAACAGGCAAAACGCGCAGCAAAGACGGAAGGCAAAGGTGCTATTATTTTTATAGACGAGATAGATGCCGTGGGCAGACAGAGGTTTGCGGGTATCGGCGGGGGGCATGACGAAAGAGAACAGACGCTGAATGCATTGCTCGTAGAGATGGATGGTTTTAACTCGCAGGAGGGGGTTATATTGATTGCCGCGACGAATCGGCCCGACGTCCTCGACCCTGCCTTATTGAGGCCCGGAAGGTTTGACAGGATAATCGTTATCTCGCGTCCTGATATTATAGGCAGGGATGCAATCTTAAAGGTCCATGTAAAGAGTATAAAACTGTCCAAGGAGGTAGATCTTAAATCTATCGCGAGACAGACATCTGGATTTTCCGGAGCGGATTTGGCCAATCTTGTCAATGAATCAGCCTTGTTAGCGGCGCGAAAAGAGAAGGACAGCGTAGGTCTGGAGGAGATGCAGGAATCTATAGAAAGGGTTATTGCCGGCCCTGAAAAAAAGACGCGTGTTATAAATGCGGAGGAAAAGAAAATAATTGCCTATCATGAATCTGGCCATGCCCTCTTGGCCCTTCTGATACCAGGCGCAGACCCTTTGCACAAGGTCTCTATCATACCTCGTGGCATTGCGCTCGGCTATACCATGAGGCTGCCTGTAGAGGATAGATACATCGTTACAAAAAAGGAATTAATGGGAAAGATAGTCGGAATACTGGGCGGCAGGGCGAGCGAAGATATAGTGTTCGGCGAACTTTCAACCGGGGCCCAGGACGATCTAAGAAAGGCTACCGAGATTGCGAGAGACATGGTTATGAAATGGGGCATGAGCGAAAAACTGGGTAATCTGACTTTTGGCAGACGTGAACAGCAGGTTTTTTTGGGCAGGGACCTTGTTGAAGAAAAGAATTATAGCGAGGCCACGGCAGTTGAGATAGATAAGGAGATAGCCAGGATTGTAAAAGATTGTTACACAAGGGCCAAAAAGGAGCTTTCAGGCAATGAAGAAAAGTTAAGAAAACTGGCTAAGAGATTACTGGAAAAAGAAGTAATGGACTCAGGAGAGGTAAAAAGGCTTATTCTTGCTCAAGATTCAACCTCGCCCAAGACGGGAAGTTAAGATAAGCAGGACGGGTCGTCGAGGTATAGAGAGAGGGATGGAAGATTTTAAGTTTGGTTCGCGGACATATATTATGGGGATATTGAATCTTACGCCTGATTCGTTCAGTGGAGACGGGATACACAAAGATACAGGTCGTGCCCTGGAAGAGGCCGAGATGATCGTCGAAGAGGGCGCCGATATCATTGATATCGGAGGAGAATCGACAAGACCCGGGTCCCTGCCTGTCTCTCCTAGTGAGGAAATAGAAAGGGTAATACCTGTTATCAGGGGGTTGGCAAAGAAGATAGATATACCGATCTCTGTAGATACGCGGAAATCCGAAGTTGCAATGGCTGCCCTCAGGAACGGCGCTTCGATTATAAATGACATAACAGGCCTTGAATATGACGCGGAGATGAAAAAGGTTGTCCGCGACCATGATGCCAAGGTTGTGCTAATGCATATAAAAGGTGCGCCTCAAACAATGCAGGAGAACCCGACTTATGATAATCTCATAGAGGAGATTAGGGACAGATTGCTCCAGTTGATTAAAAAGGCGGAGCTTTCCGGTATAAAAAAAGAGAATATCATAGTAGACCCAGGCATAGGCTTTGGTAAGGCCCATAAGCATAACCTGGAGATATTGAATAATCTTTCACGTTTTAAGATGCTGGGCAGGCCCATACTTGTTGGCCCGTCGAGAAAATCGTTTATCGGTAATATATTAGGAGTCGAACCAAGAGACAGGATATTTGGCACGGCAGCAAGTACGGCCGTGGCCATAAAAAACGGTGCGGATATAATAAGGGTACACGATGTCAAAGAGATGAAAGAGGTTGCGAAGGTTGCAGATGCAATCGTTCGTTATGGAGAGGTTGTAGATGCTTAGTCATTTATCGCTGGTAAAGATGTTTGTCGAGATAGGGATTTTATGGTTCAGCTTTTACGTTATCCTGATTTTTGCGAGGGGTACCCGCGGTGTCCATGTATTAAAAGGTATAATCCTCATGGTGCTTTTTTTTATTATTACCCAGAAACTCGGTCTGGACACTATAAGCTGGATATTCACAAAGATATTCGCGATATCTGTAGTTGCTTTCTTGATCATCTTTCAGCCTGAACTTAGGAGGGGGCTTGCGAGTATAGGTCAGCAGGGATGGTCAGGTATCTTTTTCAGGGAATCTGAGGTTATCAACAAGGTCGTGAAGGCAGTAATTTCTCTTTCAAGAAGAAAGATAGGGACACTTGTGGCAATAGAAAGAGATGGCATACTGAGCCATTATGTTGAAAGCGGCATAGATATAGATTCGAAGCTATCCACCGAACTCTTGATGACCATATTCATGCCTAATACGCCCCTTCATGACGGCGGCCTAATAATCTCAGGAGATAGGATTGTTGGTGCAGGGTGCCTGTTCCCGTTGACACAAAATCCAAATGTCTCGAGGACCCTCGGAACCAGACACAGGGCAGGGCTTGGTTTAAGCGAAGAGACGGACGCTGTTGTAATTATTGTTTCCGAAGAAACAGGAGGGATTTCAGTGGCAGCGGACGGCAGATTGATGCATGATTTGGACAAAAAGACATTAGAGCGCATCCTGAATGACCTCTGCAGGCCTGAAAAGAAGAAGGGATTTGTCTTTGCCCGTAGAGAGGCTGTATGAAAAACTGGATTGTGAATAATTTTTAGATCGGAAGGGCGTCGTGGAGGGAA
>CAJVXD010000012.1 GCA_913009675.1 uncultured bacterium
GTCAATAGTATGAACTGATGGGAATGAGTGAAGAGAAAGTAGGCTCTTCTTTTTCTTATTTTTTTGTTTTTTTAATGATACGGCGACCACCGAGATCTACACTCTTTCCCTACACGACGCTCTTCCGATCTATAGGCAACTCCCGGCGGGGTAACGTTTTCAGACTTACAGGCAATAGTGCAGGCCTGACAGTCAACGCACTTCTTTCTGTCCAGAACCATCACCCAGTGTCTTTCCTTAGGAGGTTTTTTCAGGGCCTCCTGCAATTCATCCTGCATCCTCTCAATATCATCCTTGACTTTTATAGACATATTGCCCTCCTGCTTTATACATAGACTAAAGGAATAAAAGCACAATATCCCTGCTCTTTGCTACAAGTTCTTTGGCCTCCGAACCCTGCTTTAACTCCGGGCCTTGTTAAAACTTTACCTCGGTTTGCAACAGGACTGTATTGGCATCGTTAGTGCCGGCCGAGCTCTCATAATTAACTACATCGTTATTAATCAAGAAACGCACATTTTTATTTAAGTCATAACCTAATCCGTAGATATAACGATAATGGCTGTTATCGGAAACATCATCATCAGGGTCCAGGTAGTCATAACGGCCGATTAAAGAAAATTTATCCCATTTACCGGCCAGTCTCAAAACTCCATAGAGTGAGACACCTTCTGCCTCAGCATCTCCGCTCAAACCTGCTAAACTTGGATGTTTGGATGATACTTTTGAGTAAGGGTCTTTGGCATACAGGTATTCTCCGGCTAATGTAAGCCAGTCGTTCTTATAGCTGATATGACCAATTGCCCTGTATCTATCCTGGTTGGAGGCATAGTAGCCAGCCTGGAAATATCCGGTTAACTTAAGATATTTCCAAAACCTATTCTCAGGGAAAGGGTTGAGAGTGAGCCTGATATCACCGGTTTTATATTTATTATTTTCGGCGGCATGATAGCCTTCGCCATTAGAGATCATAGTGGCATATTCCAAATATTGCCCTAACCTTCCGGAAAGGCTGACCCCTAAATCAGACGATGTAAGATATCCTTCTCTGTCAGTAAAGATCGTCCCCTGGAAACGATACCCCCAGATATGTTCTTCCCAATCTACCCAGGAAGTCTGAGTCTGGCCCAATTTTAACTTTGCATTAGGGATCAAATCCGCAAGAGTAAGATAGGCATATTTCAGGCGATATTCTAAATCCCCGTCAGATTTTCGGGTAATATCCGTGGTCAATCGCCAGGCTGTATCATCGTTAAGCGCTCCTTCCAAAGTAACATAACCTCTTGTAACCTCAAAGGCATTAAAACCTTTCTGGTTTTTGGCCTCATAACGATATTGCAGGTAGGCAACGCCGGAAAGTTTCAGACCACCTATACCTTTTATAGTTCCCTCTTCCAAGGCACTAACCCTTTCTTCTAATCCCTTCGCTACCTTTGGTTCCTCCTTAGCAATCCCAGCCTTCATCTGCTTAACTTCTTCCTGAGTAATTATTCCTTTCTTGATGAGCAGTTTTAGGATTGCCTCAGAGGTATCATCAGCATATAAATTAGGGATAGAGACAAATAAAACTGCACTTACTAATACCAAAACCAAACACATCTTTATTGTTCGCATTTTATGCCCTCCTAATCTAAAAATCTTACGGGTAAGCTTGTCCCTTTTTCTATAAACTCTGCTTCGTCCGGCAAAATTATCAAGTTATTGGCCTGTGCCATTGATTTCAAAATACCTGAGCCCTGAGGCCCTGTGGTGTGAGTAAGATACGCCCCGTTTTCCCATCTTGTCTGCCCCCTTAAAAAATACCTAAAACCTTTTTTCTTCTTTATGTCTTCCTCTAATATAGCATCCACCTCCTTTCTCATAGATTGTTCCTGCCCAAGCATCTTTAAATCTGTCTAAGCTATCCAAGAGTTTTGCTTCCTCAAGAGGTAACGGATCTATATTTCCCAGAATAATCCTCAAGGCCTCATCAAACTCTACCATCAAACCCCCTTTTATAAACAAAGTCGGCCAGGTCTATCAGGCTATCCTTGTAAGGAGAGCCGGGGAGGATCTCTAAATTCTTTTTGGCTAAATCTATACAAGAGAAAATCTCTTCTTTGGTTTTATCTATTGCCCCTGAATCGGAAAGCAGCTGCCTTATGTCCCGCAAGGTCTCTCTATCTTTTCTTTTGGTAAGTAACATCTCTAACTCTTCTCTGTTTTTAGAGGACACGGATTCCCATAAATTCAATAAGGGCAAGGTGGCCTCTCCGACCCTTATATCCTGGCCGGGGGCTTTCCCTGTAATCTTTTCTTCACCTACGAGGTCAAGATAATCATCGATGATTTGGAAAGCGATGCCAAAATTCAGTCCGTATCCTTTTAAGGCCTTCTGTAATCTTTTAGGCCTGTTAGAGACCAACGTCCCTATATGGCAAGATGCAACAAAGAGGCTGGCGGTCTTTTTTTTAACGATGACAAAGTAACGCTCCTTTAATAAATCCAGGTTATCCCTTTCGCAGACCTGCAAGAGTTCGCCTTCGCACATTGCCCTGGTAGCAGAGCTTATACATTCAAGGATCTGTTTATTGCCGCATTGAGAAATCAATTCAAAGGCTACAGAATAAAGATAGTCTCCCAGGGCAATAGAAGTATCACTGCCCCATTTAGAATTGACGGTCGGCTTATTGTAACGAAGGTGCGCCCGGTCAATAACATCATCGTGAATCAGGGAAGCCATGTGGATCAATTCTACTGCCGCAGCAATGGAGGTAACTGACTTATGACTGACGGACGATTGGCCCTGACTCGCCCTTGCTGAAAGTAAGACCAATGTCGGCCTAAGCCTTTTGCCTTTTGCATCCAGCAGGTAGCTAGTTGCTTCCAGGATAGATTTATACCTGCTGCTTTGAAGAGAAGCTTTTAATATTTGTTCTACCTCTAATAATTCTTTTTCAACCGGTTGATAAATTTCTCTTAACTGCATTGCCCTTGCTTCCTTTCTAAATGATTTTATCTAATATAATCCCGGCTACCAATAGTAACCCAATCAATGAATGCAATCCAATCGTAAAGGCGTTCGCCGGCAATAGTTCATAGGTTTTATTAAAATTTTTCTTAGAAACAAGGAACGCCTTTAAGGCCAAAGGCAGGCTCAAAAGTACAATGAGACAAATAAACGGTAAAAATTTCAACAACACTAGAGATATGATGACCAGATATACAGTGGATAATAAAATATGGTATAAGATTACCGCCTTTTTCTTACCCAAGATTACGACCTGTGTCCTTTTGCCTACTAAGTTATCGGCAAAATAGTCAGGGAATTCATTTATAAATAAAACAAGCGCAATTAAGATCCCGATTGGGAGTGAGATCAGAAACACCTTAAACGGCAGGACCTGGGCCTGAACGTAATACGACCCCAATATCATTAACGGGCCAAAGCCGACCCCCACGGCCAACTCCCCAAGACTGCCATAACCTATCCTAAATGGCCCGGCAGAGTAAAAAAATCCCAGGGACACTCCAATTATCCCTAAAATGAGGATCGTATTCCCCTGAGATAGATAATTCAGATACAGCCCAACCGCTCCACCCAGGATAAAGGAAGCTAAAGAAACATACAAAATCTTCTTGGGGGCAATGGATCCCTCCTGGATTACTCTGCTTCCGCCGCTAAAAGGTGTGGGGGCAGGATTTACCTCATCGCATCCGGAAAGGTGATCAAAATAATCGTTGGCTAAATTTGTGCCCGCGTGGATAAGGAGCGCTGCGCACATCGTCAGCCAGAACCTCAACCACATAAAGCTGTCTGTATCATGCCAGGCGATCGTCGAACCTAAAATAACGGGAATTATCGTTGCGGTAAAAAATGGCACACGAATAGCTTTTAGCCAAATCTTAACACTCATATTGAAAAGCCCTTAACTGTTCCAGGCTAAAGACCGGCCCGTCTTTACAGACATAGAGATTGCCGATGCTGCACCGTCCGCATTTGCCCAGACCGCACTTCATCTTCATCTCCAGAGTCGTGATTATAGAAGGCGCGCAGAATCCCAGTTTCAGAAGAACCGGCATTGTATACCTAATCATTACGGGCGGGCCGCAGACTATCGCAGATGAATCCCTGCAAGCCGGCTTCAGCTGCTCTAATATTCTGGGCACAACGCCAACCATGCATGTCCAGTCCTCTTCCCGGCAGTCAACGGTTAGATGCAATTTAGTATCCCCTGCCTTTTCCCACTCCCTGTATTCACTTTTATAAACTAAATCTCTTGAAGTCCTTGCTCCGTTAACAATGGTGACGGCCTTGAAATCATCTCTGTTATCCAGGCAATAATTTATTAAAGACCGCAGAGGCGCAAGGCCTATCCCGCCAGCAACAAACAAAAGATTCTTGGCCTTTAAGTCTTCAACGGGAAACCCGTTCCCATACGGCCCTCTAATCCCCACCGTATCGCCGACATCCAATTCATGCAGGGCCTGGCTGACCTTACCCATTCTTTTGACGCTGCATTCTATCGAACCTTTCCTTGTGGGAGAGCTCGCAATACAGAAAGGCGCCTCTCCTTCGCCAAATACTGAAAATTCCACGAATTGGCCGGGTCTATAATTAAACGAACCTTCTATCTCTTTATCCCTGAATTTTAACTTAAACGTCTTTATATCCGGCGTCTCCTGCCTTATGTCAATAATCCCGGCTAAGTAAGGTTGGTAAATGTTTTGCATATCTTTTCTGTGCACTGTCTTCGTTACAGTTTTATACTCACCAGGCCAGTGGGTTCCGAGGACGCGAAATTTCCCCAGCGTGGAAATTTTGCTCTTTTTTTCCGCTCGCTCGTCTTTTCGGCCAGGTGAGGAGGCCGAGCGTCTTTTTGAAGGCCCCACCTGGCCGAAAAGACACCATGCCCGCTCGCGGAAAAGAAGCCTCGGAACCCACTGGCCTGGTGAGTATAAAATTAAACATAAAACTAATCACTCCTTCTTTAAACCAGGTACTTTGTCTACAATATCTGCTATATCGATTTTCACCGGGCAGTGCCTGATGCACCTCCCGCAGCCGACGCAGAGATTCTCGCCAAAATTCTTTTTAAAATAATCGAATTTATGAAAAACCCTCTGACGGTAACGCTCTTTCTTTGTCGGCCGGGGGTTTACCCCTGATGCCTCAAGAGTAAAATCCGGGAAGCTGCAACTGTCATAACATCGCAGTCTCTTGCGCCTTTCATCAACTAGATCAAAACAGTGGCAGGTAGGGCAAAGATAAGTGCATATACCACAGCCTATACAAGGCCGGCTCACATCTTCCCAATAATCACTCTCAAAAATCTTATCTAACTCTTTCCCTTCGGGAGGGCTTAGTTTTTTTTCAACTAAATCTTTCTTCTTTTCTTTATCCTCTTTCAGGAGCCTCCTCTGCCCTTCATTAAGTCCTTCACCTATAGAAGCGAAAAGCTCTCTGCCTCTATCTGTAAGTATCTCCGCTATAAGTCCCCGGTCCATATCAAATATCAAAACATCCATGCCCCTTGACTCTATAGGTGATCCGCCCATCGATGTGCAAAAGCAATTTTTAGCCGGTTTATTACAGGCTAACCCGATAATAATTGTTCTTTTACGATTATTAATGTAAAAGTTATCTTTATAGTCAGAGTCGAACACTTTATCTAATAAAGTTAAGCCTCTTGTCTCGCAAGGCCGCACACTGATAATTATTCTTTTATCTGCAGGCAAGGGTATGCCTTCTAAGATATTTTTATTCTCCCTGAACCTTTCGTCAAAAATCCATTCTGAAGGTTTAAGAAAAAATCTCTTTATCGGCTCTATAGCAAAACCTTCGCCCAGATAGAGGTCCCTTGTATTTTTTAAAGATTGGTAGAATATACCTTTGTTGGGCAATTCCCTTGGCCCGATAATTTCGAACTCTTTTGAGAGCTCTTCTAATTTGTTATATAAATCTTCTTTAACGAAAAATTTTTCCGATGGCATCTTTTCCTCGACCTATCTAATAAAATCTTCGGGGTCGTTTTTATCAAAACAACTCAGCAGCGCTTTCTGCTCTGCGCTTAAACCTGCTTCATAATTAAATAATTCTTTTACATCCTTCTCTATCTTTTTATTTATATCTCTCAGGGGAATACCTACGGGGCATGCCCTCTCGCATTCACCGCAATCAATACACCTACCCGCCAGATGCATAGCCCGTGTTACATTCCAGGTAAAATTGCCCCTGAAAGAGTGTGCCCTGGAAAGCCATGAAGGCTGCGTCTGGTCAGCAACGCACCTTGGACAATAACAGAGGGGGCAAATTTGCCTGCAGGCATAACAGCGAATACACCTGGAAAATTCCTCCTGCCATAATTTGAATTTCTCAGAGATAGATTTTGCCTCAGACTTACGCACAGATCCATAAGGGTCTTTTTCCAATCGTGGTGCCTGAGGCCTTTGTCCTTCCTGAACTATTAAAACATCATAGATAGGCGGCTTTGACGGCTTGCAACTCCTGCATCTCTCATCAAAACCCAATTCCGAAGTCTGCGGGCTAATAGAAAGCAGCTTTTTTTCATCAACTATGCCTGAACACTCAACACCAATTATAAATATATCTTTGCGCTTTAATTGGTTCTCCTGCAAAAGAACAATTATTGATCTTGCGTCACAAGCCTTGGCAATTATGCCTATTTTTCTGCCGCGAAAATCCTTTAAGTAATTAGAAAGATTATACACACAATATGTATCCCAGATTAATTCTTTGGTTTCCTCTGCTTTATCAATAAAAACAGGCGCAACTGAAACTCCGTCAGGGGCACGTTTATAACCGATGATCAAGTCAACCTGCTTTGTCCTTAACAACTCTTCTGCTTTTTTCTTTATCCGGTCAATCATATACCTTTTCTAAATTCGGTATTTGGCCCTGCCTGTTTGATCTCCTCTACCAATTCCTTTACAACCCTTGCCCACTTATCACCTTCGGAGGCAGAGATCCAACTCATCTGAAAACGCCTTGGGTCTATGCCCAGATATTCCAGAAGCCTTTTTAGAATAACGAAACGTCTACGTGCATAAAAATTTCCCTCTGAATAATGGCAGTCTCCAATATGACAGCCGGAAACCAACACCCCGTCTATACCATTTACCAAGCACTTCAAGACAAACAGAGGATTCACCCGCCCTGAACAAGGGACCCTGACAATCCTTATATTTGGCGGATACTGAAGGCGGGAGGTCCCGGCTAAATCTGCTCCGGCGTAACTACACCACTTACACAAAAAACCTACTATCCGGGGCTCCCAATCTTTTTTGTCTTTCCCCCGCTTTCGCTCGGGACTTCCTTCGGTCGCTGTCATAATGCCTCTATCTCCTCCATAATCTGCCTATTACTAAATCCTTCTAAATCTATGGCCGACATACGACATACGGCTGTGCAATTGCCACAGCCCGTGCAAACCCCCTCCAGTACCTTTGCAATGAGTCTTTTTTTCTTAAGCCTCTTATCCTCTATCTCCTCTTCTTCTATAGCAGTAAACGAACAGGCCTGGATACAAGCAAAACAGCCCGAACAAGTCTTAGCATCAACCTTAGCGACCAGGGGTTCTCTTTGTAGTCTATCCTGCACCATTAATCCTAAGGCCTTAACCGAGGCCGCTGAGGCAGTGGCTACTGTATCAGGGATATCCTTTGGCGATTGGCAGGCGCCTGTTAAAAATACTCCCGATGTAATCGTCTCAACAGGGGCAAGTTTAGGATGGGCTTCTGTAAATAAGTTATTCCGGTCATAAGGGATGTGCAGCATCCGGGCTAATCCGGGTGCATCCGGCTGCGCCACTAAACCAGTGGCCAAAACTACCAAATCCGCCTTTATCTCAATCTGGGCACCGCTTAAGGTATCCGCCCCTCTCACAATAAGCTTTCCGCTTTTTTCAAATATGCGCGAGACCCTCCCTCTTAAATAAACTGCGCCATATTCATCCTGAACCTTCTTTACAAATTCTTCATAATTTTTACCTGCTGCCCTTATATCAATATAAAACACATAGGCCTGTGCATCTTTATTGTGCTCTTTTAATAATAGCGCGTGTTTTGCGGTATACATACAGCACAGTCTTGAGCAGTAGGAGAGCCCCTTCTGCTCATCCCTTGAACCAACACATTGAATAAATACAACGTCTCGCGCTTCTTTGCCGTCCGACGGCCTGATAATCTTTCCTCCTGTGGGACCCGAGGAATTTGCCATTCGCTCAAAGTGGAGCCCTGTAATAGCATCCTTATATTTTCCATAACCATATTCACCATAGACTGCATGGTTAAACTGAGTAAAACCACTTGCTACAATAATTGCCCCAAATTTTTCTTCGATGATCTCATCCTGCATATCGTAATCTATGGCTTCAAAAGGACAAATCTTTTTGCAGATACCGCACTTCTGTTTTGTAAACCAAAGACAGTTTTGCCTGTCAATCACCGGAACATTGGGGACCGCTTGTGGAAAGGGAATATATATTGCCGTCCTTTTACCTAATCCCATATCAAATTCTGAAGGGACCCTAACCGGGCATTTATTGTAGCAGGCCCCGCAGCCGGTACACTTATTGATATCAACCGAACGGGCCTTCTTTCGTATAGTTACAGTAAAGTCTCCGACATGTCCTTTGACCCCTTCGATCTCTGAATAAGTATGCATAGTAACATGTTTGCTTTGGGAGACAGTCACCATCTTAGGAGTCAAGATACAGGCGGCACAATCTAAGGTAGGGAAAGTCTTATCAAAGCGGGCCATCCTTCCGCCAATAGACGGCTCTCTTTCTAGAATCACGGCAGGATAATTGGCAAAGGCAATATCTATTGCGGATTGTATCCCTGCAATACCTCCACCGATGATCAAGACCTTCTTTTCTATAGGGATATAGAGATATTCAAGCGGTTTATTGCGTGAGACCTTAGCTAGCGCAAGTCTTATCAACTCAATCGCCTTAGCCGTAGCTTCTACTCTATCCTGATGAACCCAAGAACAGTGTTCTCTGATATTAGCCATCTCCATTAAATATGGATTTACCCCCGCCTTCTCTGCACATTTTCTAAATGTCTTCTCATGAAGACTGGGGCTACAGGAGGCTATTACAATCCTATCTAAGTGATGTTTTTTTACCGCTTCTTTTATGAGGTTTTGTCCCGGGTCAGAACACATATATCTATAGGTAGTGGAAAATTTAACCCTGGGCTCTTTGGCTGCTTCCTGAGAGACCCTTTCCACATCCACAGTAGCCGCGATATTCGTCCCGCAATGGCAGACAAATACTCCGATCTTCATCTATAAGACTCCTACCGATTTTATTAATTTCAAAGGATTAACTATGTGTTTGTTCAACCCGAGCTTTAATGGGTCTATGCCTAAAGCCAACCCTACAAGCTGAGTAAAATAAAGAATAGGCATATCGAAATTCTTTTTAAACTTTTTGTTTATCATCGCCTGCCGTAAGTCCAGGTTTGACTGACATAAAGGACAGGCTACGACTATCGCCTGCGCACCCTCGTCATAAGCCATCTGTAAGATATCACCGGATAATTTAAGCACGATATCTGTCTTGGTAAGCGAAAAACTTGCTCCGCAACATTCGGTTTTATACGGCCAATCTACCGGTTCGACTCCCAGTATCTTCATTAAATCGTCCATAAGGTGCGGTTCTTCAACATCATCAAATTGGGTAACTTCTCCCGGCCTGGTTAACAGACAGCCATAATAACAAGCCACTTTCAGATTATCCAATCTCTTTATTATCCGCTCGCTTAAGTTTTTCAGCCAGAAGACGTTTATCAAAATATCCAGGAAATGCCTTACCTTTACCTCCCCACTGTATTGCTCGCCGATTATCTCATTGACCTTGTCTCTATGTACTGAGTCGTTTTCCATAAAATGATTGGCAACTTTCAGGCGATTGAAGCAGGCTGCGCAGCAGGTAGCTACCTCATATGAGTCCATTTTTTTTGCCAGGAGAAGATTTTTGACAGGAAGGGCCAAAGACAAAAGATGCATCGTTATATGGGCAGGCGTTGCCCCGCAGCATATCCATTCGGGAATTTCTATAAGCTCTATACCCAGTGTCCCTGCTACTGCTTTTGTAGATAGGTCGTATTCTTTTGCCGTAGAATGAAGAGAACAACCGGGAAAATATGCATATCTCATTTTAGTTTCTCTATCTTTCCAATAAATTTCCTGAATAAATTCAAAAAGAGGAGTTTTGGATGCAGTAATCTATCCTTTTTACTATGAGCTAACTTGCCCGATCTCTTAAAAATATCTCTTATCTCCCGTATGTTCTTCGCCCTGTGAGGGAATATACCTATTTTTCGCTTAAGAAACATCTTTGGCGCACACGAAAAATCCTTGAAAAACTCTCCACTTAATAAATTAAACATACCGATAAGGCCCATCTCGTAAAGTCTTCCGAATAATTCGATATTTCTTAAAAATATTTTATTAAAAAGAGGTATCTCGGTCTCTTCAAGAGGTATAACCTGCTTTTTATATGCCCGGCGGCGAAGATAGTCCATGATCTCGGCAATATCAATCTCACGAGGGCACCTGACGGTGCAGGTAAGGCAGGAGGCACAGAGCCAGATAGTGCGGCTGGATAAGACTTGGTCTTCCATGCCAAGCTGGACCATCCTCATAATCTGGTTGGGCAGATAGTCCATCTGGAAGGAGATAGGGCACCCTGCAGAGCATTTGCCGCATTGGTAACAATGGCTCACTTTTTCTCCGCAATCTTTCTCAAGGGTTTCCTGAAAAAGCGACCTTAACGTATCATGCGAAATAAACCATTTCACTGGCGCCTTACCTCTAATCAAATAATCAAACAGCGAAAATAACAACCTGCTTTTAATCAGGCAACTATATTATATGGATAACGGGAATATTGACAAGGGGCGGAAGTCCTATCATCTCAAAAATAAAAAGACCTAGAAGGCTCTAGGTCTTTAGTCCTTAATGGATAAGCGGGTAATTTACGGAACGGCGGTGACGTAAGGTGCAGGCCGAAGGCAAGGTCATCTGCCTATAGCAGACTCCATAAGCTATGGCTTCATTTTATCCAGAACATAAAGTGCGGCCTTGGTCCGGTTGTTGACATGGAGGGTCTGGAAGATGTTACTAATGTGATTTTTGACGGTCTTTTCGGTAATACCTAATCTTTGGGCTATCTCTTTGTTTGTGCCTCCCAGGGTAATCAAACGCAACACCTCTTTTTCTCTTTCTGTCAGGCCATTAAATTTATCTTCCGGCTTTATCTTTCTTTTATCCAACATTGCAAACTCTTTTAAGACCTTTGTGGCTATAACCGGCTGGATCAAGGCCTCTCCCTCATATACCCTGCGAATAGCCCGCACAACTTCATCGATAGAGACATCTTTTAATAGATATCCCATGGCTCCGGCTTTAATAGCCTCGAAGATATGCGGCTCGTCCTCATATACAGTAAGAATTATAATCTCGACCCGGGACAAAACCTTTTTAACCTTATAAGTAGCAACTACCCCATCCATCCGGGGCATACCGATATCCATTAATATTACATCAACATCGTGCTCTCTCAAATAATCGTTTACTTGATCTCCGTCACTACATTCTCCTACAATGTCTAGGTCATCACTTGTAGATAATAGTGCTTTTAACCCATCACGAATTATCTTGTGGTCATCTACCAATAATACTTTTATCATGATCTTGTGTTTAAATATGAATATTATTCAAGATTAATAACAGGTTTCAAATATGCGAAAAATTATTGTAATGGAGGTAGGAGATAATATTTAAACTACTATCCTACCTAGATCGGAAGAGCACACGTCTGAACTCCAGTCACACTGATATATCTCGTATGCCGTCTTCTGCTTGAAAAAAAAAAAAAAAACTATTACACCATACTTTGAATGAAACAC
>CAJVXD010000013.1 GCA_913009675.1 uncultured bacterium
AGTGAGGAGAAGGAGGAGGGTAAAGGTATGTCAAGGACAGGGAGGGGCAACGAGAGAGTTAGACGAACGGAACAGCAAAAAGAAAAAAAAAGAAGTAAGATATAATATTTTTTTTTTTTTTAATGATACGGCGACCACCGAGATCTACACTCTTTCCCTACACGACGCTCTTCCGATCTGCCTCAGGATGAAGCCCCTTCATCTTTAATACCTCTTCCTTTGAGACCCGTATGTGCGTAGGACAAAATCCCTCCCATAAGATTATCTTTTTATCGGGCACGTTGGCCTGGACATATCTGCCCAGATTTTTATCGGGGATAAATATAATCTCTTTATAGTCTTTTAGGGACCTTACTATCTGGATCACATTGGAAGAGGTGCAGCATATATCGCTTTCTGCCTTTATCTCCGCAGAAGAATTCACATAACACACTATAGCAGCGTCCGGGTGTTGTCTCTTTTTCTCTCTCAGGCGTTCAACGGTAACCATATCAGCCATAGGGCACCCTGCCTCTTTCACAGGCAGAAGTACTATCTTATCCGGATTTAAGACCGAGGCGCTCTCTGCCATGAAGTTGACACCGCAGAACACGATAACCTTGGCGTCAGCCCTTACGGCCGCCTGGCTCAGGGCAAGGGAGTCGCCGCTAATATCCGCGATATCCTGTATCTCATCCCGTTGGTAGTTATGCGCAATGATTACGGCATTTCTTTCCTTTTTTAGCTTCGCTATCTTCTTCTTTAAATTCCCTTTATATCTTGCCTCATCCATAATCGCAGCCCGGTCCCCTGCTATTTTTTATTCCTGATCTTATTGTTATCGTTCAAGGATATAATCTTTGAGGTATACGAAAGGGCATCCTTCGTCTCCATCTGAATATATGACATGATAAGCAGCCTATCTCCTTTAACGGCACATCTCGCAGCACCGCCGTTCATAGCGATAATACCCGAACCCTCTGGCCCTGCTATTACATAGGTCTCTATCCTTCTCCCTGTATTTAGATTCACCACCTGCACCTTTTCATTGGGCAGGATATCCGCCGCCTCCAGTATCTCACTGTCTATGGTAATACTACCCTCATATTCCAGATTTGTCTCTTTAACTACGGCATTGTGTATCTTGGACCTTAGCATCGTTCTGAACATTTTATTGCCTCCCTCTGTTTACAGAATAACTGCACGCTTTCCTGACACACACGAAAGTGTGGAGTTAAATTATCGACCTAAAATAATATTATCTATCAACCTGACCCTTCCTATCCTGACTGCGACCGCAACCAATGCCCTGCCCGATATCCTCTTAAGTCTTTCAAGCCTTTCAATGTCCACTATGGATATATAATCTATTCCTGCCGATCCTTCCCTGAGTATCATATCCTTCATCCGCCTGATTATCTTCTTTGGATCCCTCTCTCCTTTTCTATATAGATCCCTTGCCAGGTTTAATGATTTGTATAATGAACCTGCCTGTTTTCGCTCTTGCGGACTCAGGTATAGATTCCTGGAGCTCATTGCAAGGCCGTCTCTTTCCCTTACGATAGGCATCACCTTTATCTTTACGGGCATATTAAGGTCCCTGACCATCCTTTTAATCACAATCGCCTGCTGTAGATCCTTCTGGCCAAAATAGGCTGCATCCGGCCTTACTATATTAAAAAGCTTGGCAACCACTGTTGTAACGCCTCTGAAATGACCTGGCCTTGACTCGCCGCAGAGATACTTGGTGAGCCCTTCAACATGGACATAGGTAGAAAATCCCTTACTATACACGGCCTTTAAAGCCGGGGAAAAGACAACATCCACGCCATTATCCCTGCAAATCCTTATATCTCTTTTTAAATCCCTGGGGTATTCTCCAAGGTCCTCTCCCGGGCCAAATTGAATCGGATTTACAAAGATACTAACTACGACGCAGGCTGCCTCCTCCCTGGCCTTTCTAATCAGACTCAGGTGGCCCTCATGCAAAAATCCCATCGTAGGGACAAATCCGATAGTCTTACACCTTTTATTTAAGTTTGAGATCTCATTTAGGAACGACTTTATGCCCTTATACACCTTCATAGTAATTCCCTCAATGGCCTCTGGACAAACTCCCGTTCATTCATGAGGGGGTGCGGGATCTTTAAATCCGGCTCATCTATCTTTTTATCGCCATAGATTAATATATCCAGGTCTATAGTGCGCGGGCCCCATCTGACAACCCTCCGTCTCCCCATAGCATTTTCTATGCCCTCCAGGACAGAAAGAAGTTCATGCGGATTTAATTCCGTCTCTATCTCCGCAACGCCATTAAGGTATTTTGGCTGCGGCGGCCCAACCGGCTCTGTTTCATATATCTTCGAAACCCTTTTTACCTTAATCCCATCACTCTCCCGTAAACCCTTAATAGCATCTTCGATATTTTTGGTCCTGTCTCCCATATTAGAACCGATACCAATATAACAATGCATAATATCAGGCTATAGTATCTTTCTAAGCCTATCTACTGCCTCCTCGATCCTCTCCGTGGAGATAGTAAGGGCCATCCTGACATAACCCTCTCCGCTCTCACCGAAACCTATGCCGGGGGTTATGACTATGCCTGCCTTTTTAAGCACCATCGCGGCAAACTCTACCGAAGATTTATAGCCCCTCGGGATCCGCGTCCAGACATAAAACGTGGCCCTTGGTTTTCTGGTAGTCCACCCCATTGCATTAAGGCCGTCGACCAGGACGTCCCTTCTCCCCTGATAGACCTGATTCATTCCCTGGCTGTGTCTTTCAGCTATATCAAGCGCGCTGATCCCTGCCAGCTGGATTACAGTGAATACACCCGAGTCTATGTTGGACTTTACCTTTGCTATGCCGGAGACTACCCTTTCGTTTCCGCAGACAAAACCAAGCCTCCAACCGGTCATATTGCAGGTCTTTGAAACAGAATGAAACTCCACCCCTACATCCTTTGCGCCGTCTACCTTCAAAAAGCTGGGGGGCCTGTATCCATCGAATGCAATCTCAGAATACGCCGCATCATGGACGACGATAAGATCATGCCTTTTGGCAAAGATCACTACATCCTCAAAGAAACCCTTCTCGCAAACGGCGCTGGTGGGGTTATTGGGGTAGCTGATATAAAGTATCTTGGAGCCTTTCAATACATTATTCTTTATCTTATTCAAATCCGGCAGGAAATTGTTCTCTTCCAGGAGCGGCATAGGATAGATATTTCCCCCTGCAAGTATAGTGCCGCCTTTATACGGAGGGTAGCATGGGTCGGGGACAAGAGAGGTATCCCCCGGATTAATAAATGCTAACGGCGTATGAGCAATACCCTCCTTTGACCCTATAAGGACAAGGACCTCTTTGGCGGGTTCAAGCGTAACCCCGAATCTATCCTTATACCACGCCGCTATCCTGTTCCTTAAAGCAGGGATCCCCTGATCTAAGGGGTAGTGGAGATTTCTCGAATCCTGCACTGCCTTACAAAGTGTCTCAACCACCTCCTTAGGAGAACCCTCATCCGGATCCCCTACCCCGAGGTCTATTATTGCCCTGCCTTCTTTAATGGCCTTGCGCCTCGCCGCATCTATCTCTAGAAATAAATAAGGGGGTAATTTATTCAGTCTATTGCTAAATCTAAACTCCATATATCACCCTTTCCCACTATTTGATTACGTCGTGCATTGTATAAAAACCCGACCTTTTATCTTTCAGAAATTTTGCGGCCTTTAATGCTCCCCTTGCGAATGCATCCCTTGAAAAAGCGCTATGTTTGAGCTCTACTCTTTCTTCTTTGCCTGTGAAGGTCACGATATGATCGCCTACTATATCGCCCTCTCTAATAGACTCTATCGGAGGCATCTCTCCCCTTGCCTTAGAGACCGCTTCACCTAATCTTTTCGCGGTGCCGCTGGGTGCATCCTTCTTTTTAGCGTGATGCGCCTCTACGATCGCAACCTTATAATCCCTGCTAAGCGTCCTTGCTGCAATATCGGTAATCTTAAATAATAGATTCGCACCGATGCTCATATTGGGGGAAAGGACTATCGGGATTTCGCTGGACGCGCCTTTTATCGTTTGTATCTCTTCAGCGGACAAGCCTGTTGTCCCTATCACCATCCCGGCCTTATCCCTGCGGGCAATCTCCAAATGCTGCATTGTTGCGGAGGGCGAAGTAAATTCTATCAATACATCGCAGGCCCCGGCTGTTTTCGCAAAATCAGACCCTATCCCTTTACCGATCCTGCCGATGCCGATAATCTCCCCGATATCACTCCCTATAACAGGATTTTCGGGCAATTCAATGGCACCCTCTATCTTAACTTCCTTATCCCCTGAGGCCAGGACACCGATCCTTTTCCCCATGCGCCCTGCAATACCACTAATAACAAGTCTTAACACAAAAACCCCTCCTAAGATCATATCTTAGTTCTCATACTGCGTCTTACAATAACCCATAATCCACCAGGGCCTTCTTAAGTTTCGATAGATTTACATCAGACATCTCGCACATAGGAAGGCGTAAGCTTGATTCGTCTATCATGCCCATAAGCGCCATGGCCGTCTTAACAGGGATAGGGTTTGTCTCTATAAACATTGCCTTTACCAGAGGCAGAAGTTTATAGTGCAGCCTTCTTGCGCCTTCCGTATCTCCTTCTCTGAACATCCTGATCATCTCTGCTGTGTCTTTCGGCACGATATTGGCAACGACCGAGATCACCCCTGTCCCGCCTATTGCAAGAACAGCCAAACTCAAGCTGTCATCGCCCGATATTAAATCAAAATCCCCTCCGCACAGGGCATGGATCATGGACATCTGGTTAAGGTCCCCGCTCGCCTCTTTTACACCCACAATATTCCTGACCTTACTAAGCCTCTGCATTGTCTCCGGCGTTATATTCACACCTGTGCGGGATGCTATGTTATAAACGATAATAGGTATGTCTATTTCTTCGGCTATCTTTTTAAAATGCCGATAGATGCCTTCTTGCGTGGGCCTGTTGTAATAGGGCGTGATCTGTAGAGAGGCATTGGCACCTGCTTTTTTTGAATACCTGGTCAACATAATGGCCTCGCCGGTATTATTCGCTCCGCTCCCTGCAATGACAGGCACTTTTTTATCCGCTGCCTCTATTACCACCTCTACAACACGTTCATGCTCTTCATAAGAAAGCGTGGCAGATTCACCTGTTGTGCCGCATGGCACAATAGCACTCGTCCCGTTTTTAACATGAAATTCCACCAGCCCTGCCAATCTCTTCTCATCTACCTTCCCTTTTTTAAATGGTGTTACAATCGCCACCATCGAACCTTTAAACATACAGCACCTCTCCGTTGTAAACCCTTCTCGCTTCACCCTCTAAATAAAGGTCTTTGATCTTACCTTTACTTTTCCTAAAATACACCCTTAGAATTCCGCCTCTCGTATGCACCTTGATACCTGACTTAACACTTGATACTTGACACTTGACATTACTTACTATCGCCGATGCCACCGCTCCTGTACCGCACGCAAGCGTCTCACCCTCAACCCCTCTTTCATAGGTCCTCATTTTTATGTTTTTATCATCTACTATCTCGACAAAGTCAACATTCGTTCCCCGGGGCCTGAACCTACCGTGATATCTTATATTGCGCCCTATGGAATCAACGTCGATTCCGTCTATGCCCTCTACGAAAATCACTGTATGCGGGACCCCTGCATCTATATAATCAACCCTTATGTCTCTCTTGTTTACCTTTATCCTTAAATCCCGACTAATATCTCCCGGCTCCCCCATCTTTATCCTGACCTTATCCTTACCCCTAATCTCCGCCTCATAGACCCCTGCCATCGTTTCGATCTTTAAGGTCCTCTTTTTAGCGGCGTATAGCGCAGCACACCTTAATCCATTCCCGCACATCTCGGCCTCACTGCCATCTGCATTGAATATCCTCATCTTAAAATACGCCTTCTTAGACCTCTCCAGGACTAAAACACCGTCTGCACCTACGCCATTCCGCCTCTCGCAAAGAAACCGCGCCGCCTTCGATAACGAACCGTACCCCGCATGGGACGAACGATAATCTACCACCACGAAGTCATTCCCGGCCCCGACCATCTTTGTAAAACTCACAGTCTTCATCTTGATTACATAACGACTCCGTTCCCGCGACAACAACTTTACACTTAAAGCCAGGCTTCAAGTGTAAAGTTAAGAGAGTTCGGAGCGTATAAGATCTTTGTATGTTTCGCGCCTTCGTATAAGTCTAGCGCGCCTTCCGGTTACCATGACCTCTGCCGGCCTTGGCCTGGAGTTATAGTTACTGGACATGCTATATCCATATGCGCCTGCGCTCATAACAGCGAGCAAATCCCCTTCTTTCAATCCAATAAACCTTCTATCTCTCCCAAGGAAATCTCCGCTCTCGCACACAGGACCTACTATGTCATATCTTCTAATCCTTTTTGATCTACCGTAAGACCTGGAACTCACAGGGACTATCTCGTGATACGCCTCGTAAAGACTGGGCCTTAAAAGATCACTCATAGCTGCATCGACTATAGCAAAATTTTTACCTGGCGTTTCCTTTATATACAACACCTTGGTCACAAGTATACCTGCATTACCTGCGATAAATCTGCCCGGTTCAAGTATTATTCTCACATTTAGTTTTTTCAAGAAAGGCAGGATTGCCTTTGCGTATCCCTGAGCCGTCTGCGGGCTTTCTCCCGAATATATTATCCCGAGCCCCCCTCCTACATTAAGCCACCTTATCCCTACGCCCCTGGATTTCATACGCTGCACAAGATTAGTCACTTTTTCTACCGCCCTGACAAATGGCCTTGCATCAAGGATCTGCGAACCAATGTGCATGTGTATACCGCATATATCCAGATTGGTATATTCGGCTCGATTCAAAAAGATATCCCTGGCCCTGTCAATATCGATCCCAAATTTGTCCTGCCTATGGCCTGTTGTGATATAGCGGTGGGTCTTTGCTTTTACATCAGGGTTTACACGGATTGCAACAGCCTGTCTTCTTCGCATCCTTCCGGCAATCATATTGATAGCCTCGAGCTCCGATAGAGACTCAACATTGAAGAGAAGGATATTGCCCCTCATAGCGTACTCTATTTCATCCGCTCTTTTTCCGACGCTCGCATAGACAATCTTACGCGAAGGCACGCCTGCTCTTAAGGCCTTGAAAAGTTCTCCGCCTGACACAATATCCAGGCCTGCGCCTGCCCTCACAAGGGTCTTTAATACCGAGAGGTTTGAATTTGCCTTTACCGAATAACAGATAAGAGGTTTTACGCTTCTAAATGCGGCCTGTAATTTTCCATAATGCTCTAAAAATGTCTTCCGGCTATAGACATAAAGCGGCGTAGAGTACCTTTCAGCCAGTTTGCGCACACTTACCGATTCACAGAAAAGCTCATCAGCCTTGTATCCAAAATCACGCATATCTAGATACCCCTTTTTTTCCTTTTACCGACTTTTTTGACCTTACGGATGCCCTTGGATTTATTATACCCCTGACTACCCTATTCGTTAAGAGAGGGGTAAAACTCTTGAGCATCTCATCGCTCATTTTCTTTATTTCTTTACCGGTTTTAAGTTTGTAGGCAACGAGTTTTCCTATTATCGCATGTGCGTCCTTAAAGGCTACGCCTTTCTGCACAAGATAATCCGCCATGTCAGTCGCGTATAAACACTCGTCCTGAAGCTCTTTTTCTATATTTTCTCTTTTAAACTTTATATTAGGCAAAAGGGCTATCATCACCTCAAGTTCCTTCTGGATAATCTCAAAGGAACCAAAAAGCGGTTCTTTGTCCAACTGCATATCCCTATTGTATGAAAGGGGCAGCCCCTTCATCATGACCAATACGCTCATCAGGTTCCCATACAGTCTGCCCGTATTGCCTCTTATCAGCTCCAGGGCATCAGGATTCTTTTTCTGCGGCATAAGAGAACTACCCGTACAGAATGCCTCGTCTATCTCTATAAAACCAAACTCTTTTGTGGACCACAAGATCATATCCTCCGCTAATCTTGACAGATGCATGCCTATTATAGAAAGCGCGCTCAAGATCTCTATGACAAAATCCCTGTCGCTTACGGTATCCACTGAATTAACAGGGCTGGATAACGAACAGGACGGCATCATCTTGATATTATATTTAGATGCATCTATAACCGTCCCTGCAACCGCCCCCGCCCCCATAACTAATCTGATATTATCCAGGACATTCTTTAGTCTCCTGACATCCCTCGATAGCATCTCTACATAAGCCCCGAAATAGTCATATAGGCTTACAGGCATAGCATGCTGCAAGTGAGTATAGGCCGGGATAACCTGCGTTAGATTATTCCTCGCCAATCTAACCAACTCCTTGATAAGTCCGGATAATAGACCTAATGCCGTAGACGTATTTTTCATGCAATATAATTTGGTGTCCAGGGCTACCTGGTCGTTTCTGGATCTGGAGGTGTGAAGTTTAAGCGCCGCCCTTCCCACCTTTTTCTCTAAAAGATCCTGTATATAAGTGTGGATATCCTCAAAAGAATCATCGACTTTAAAGCTGCCTTTTTTAATCGAATCGAGGATAGCCTTGATGCCGCCTTCTAACTTCTTATACTCCCGGCTACTCAGAAACCCCGCCTTTTTAAGGACAGCGATGTGCGCTAAAGACCCCAGACAATCATATTCGGCCAATCTCTTATCAAAATGAATAGACCTGGTAAATTCCTCCACCAGGGAATTCGTCTTTTTCTTGAATCTTCCACCCCACATCTTAGACATATCAAAACTCCTTGCTGGCGTAAGGTAGACTTTTCACCGTACACCTTTAGCCTTTAACCTTACGCCTTTTACTTCTTATATGGCATACCCCAAACCTTAATAAACCCCTCGGCTACAGACCTGTCAAATTTATCGCCCTGCCCATAGGTTGCCATCTCTTTCCTGTATAACGAATGCGGAGACTTTCTTGCAACAACGCTTAATGCGCCTTTCAAGAGTTTCACCTTCACCATGCCTGTCACATCCCTCTGCGTCTCGTCCACGAAGGCATCC
This sequence comes from uncultured bacterium, assembly GCA_913009675.1. Classification (GTDB taxonomy): domain Bacteria; phylum Omnitrophota; class Gorgyraeia; order Gorgyraeales; family Gorgyraeaceae; genus CAJVXD01. The sequence goes on from CAJVXD010000013.1 coordinate 9,043, forward strand.
AGCGCCTTCTTGAGAGGCGTAAACCACAGGCCATAATAGACTAACTCTCCGTATCTCAATGAAATATTCTCCTTAAAATGCAAAAGCTCCCTGTCAAGCACAAGCGCCTCCAATGCCTTATGGGCATTATGTAATATCCATCCGGCAGGCGCTTCGTATATCTCCCTTGACTTTATGCCGACAAGCCTGTTCTCCACTAGATCAGTCCTTCCTATGCCGTTTTCCCCGCCGACCTTATTGAGTTTCATTATAAGCTTCACAGGATCATATCTTTCTCCGTTAATCTTTACGGGGATCCCCTTTTTAAAGGCAATATCCAGATACCTTGCCTTATTCGGGGCCTTCTTTGGGTCTACCGTCATCCTATAGGCGCCCCCCGGCGGCTCGTTCCATGGGTCCTCCAGGATACCGCACTCTATACTGATACCCCATATATTCTGGTCCAGGCTGTATGGACTCTTCTTTGTCACATCTATATCTATGCCTTTTTCTTTAGCGTATCCTATCTCTTCTTCTCTTGAAGACATGTCCCATTCTCTGAGAGGGGCGATTATCTTTAATCCCGGCATAAGGGCCATTACCGTTACCTCAAATCTTACCTGGTCATTCCCCTTACCTGTACAGCCATGCGCCACAAATTCGGCCTTTTCCTTTTTAGCGGCCCATGCAAGGCCCTTGGCAATAATAGGCCTTGAAAGCGCCGTAGCTAATAGATAGTTAGATTCATATACAGCCCCTGCCTTTAAGGCCTGAAAAACAAAATCCTGCGCAAATGGCTTCTTTAGATCTTCTATGATAACCTTTGATGCGCCGGCTGAAATAGCCCTCTTCTTTAACTTCCCGAAATCGGCAGGCTGGCCCACGTCGGCCATATAGGCAATGACATCATAACCGTTATCGACAAGCCATCTCACGGCCACCGAAGTATCCAATCCCCCCGAATCCGCCAGAACAACTTTTCTACTCATATCTCCCCCTCCTTCTCAACCTCAACCTCAGCCTTCCCTCTCTGCCCTATGCCATTAACTTCACCAATATCGCCTTCTGCACATGGAGCCTGTTCTCTGCCTGGTCAACTACTATAGAGTGTTTACCGTCAAGGACATCATCCGTAATCTCTTCGCCCCTATGGGCAGGAAGACAGTGCATTACCATGACATCCTTCTTCGCAAATCTCAATATCCTTGAATTCAGCTGAAAGGCCTTAAAGACCTTAAGTCTTTTTTCTCTCTCTTTCTCCTTCCCCATGCTCGTCCACACATCGGTATAAACTATATCGGCGCCCTTAAGGGCCCCCTCTACTGAATCATAGAAACGCGCTGTACCTTTTGTATCCTCGATTATCCCCTTATCCGGTTCATAGCCCCTGGGGCATGCCAGATTTAGCCTGACACCGAACTTGCTGCACCCGTATAGAAGGGAATTGACTACATTGTTCCCATCCCCGATAAAGGCAACCACTGTATCCTTTAACCCCTTTTTCTCTTTAATAGTAAAGATATCGCTTAGACCCTGGCACGGATGCAGGAGGTCCGTAAGTCCGTTTATTACAGGCACAGAAGAATACTGCGCAAATTCAATAAACCTCTGGTGTGAAAATGTCCTTACGACAATCACATCCAGGTATCTCGAGAGTACCTTTGCGGCGTCTTTAACCGACTCCCTCTTACCTAACTCTATCTCGCCATAGCCCAGATAGACAGAGTTTCCCCCCAACTCGGACATCCCGACTTCAAACGAAACCCTCGTCCTGTTGGACGGTTTTTCAAACACCAGTCCAAGCGTTTTATTCCTAAGCGACATCTCATGCGTCTTTCTATTGAGCTTAAATCCCTCCGCTAAATCAAAAAGCCCTTTTATCTCCTCAACTGACAGATCCTTAATCGACACTAAATTCCTTTTCATTTCATCACCTTATCCAATATCCCCACAGCCCTATCTATCTGCTTCTTCGTAACTATCATCCCCGGCATAAGCCTTAAGACATTGCCATGCGCACAATTTATCAAAAGTCTCTCCCTTAAACATCTTTCGACTATGTCTTTACCCTCGACGGTTAACTCCACCCCTATCATGAGGCCCCTGCCTCTTATCTCCTTTATGATAGGGTGCTTCCCTTTTAACCCGTTCAGTCCTTCAAGAAGATACATACCCATTCTCTGTGTATTCGAAAGCAGGCCCTCTCCTTTAATAGCCTCAAATACAGCCAGGCCCGCACTACAGGCAATGGGGCTCCCGCCAAATGTAGAGGCATGCATGCCAGGCTTTAAGACATCCTGAAATCTTGTTGACGCTGCCATCGCCCCTATCGGGATCCCTCCGCCGAGAGACTTTGCAAGCGTCATGACATCCGGCTTCACCCCGTAATGCTCAAAACAAAACATCTTGCCTGTCCGGCCCATGCCTGTCTGCACCTCATCGAAGATCAGGATAAAGTCTCTCTTATCGCAAATCTCCCTTATCCTGTTTACGTAATCAAGGCCTGCAAGGTTTATACCGCCTTCTCCCTGTATCAGCTCGAGCATTATAGCTGCAGTTTTATCGTTAATCGCACCCTCCAGCGCATCTATATCATTGAAAGGCACTGAGGTAAAACCCTCCGGGAGCGGCTCAAAACCCCTCTGATATCTTGGCTGGCCTGTCGCTGTCATAGTAGCCAGGGTCCTCCCGTGAAAAGAATCCTGCATCGTAATAATCTCGTATCTGCCTTTTCCCGCCCCATAGGCCCTTACAGATCGGAAGAGCGTCGTGTAGGGAAAGAGTGTAGATCTCGGTGGTCGCCGTATCATTAAAAAA
>CAJVXD010000014.1 GCA_913009675.1 uncultured bacterium
AGCCATCTCGAAGAAAAAGATAAGCTCTCCCCAGCAATAAGGCGTAACCTCAGGTATAATTATGGTGCAATTTGGCCTTTTTTCGCGAGTCAACGCCCACTCAGTAGCCTCATGAGCTAACTTAATAAGCTCTGAATAGAGCCTTCCTTGTAACAAATCCCTTGTTTTTTTTTGGAAGCCTTATATCATGTTTAAAACTGCCAACGCGAATAAAGGTTATAGTCTTATTGTTTTCCCCTTCGATATTGTTCTGCTGAATCGAATGCAGGTCATTTGTCCCGCGGCAGGGGACAGGTGTCCTGCCTGTATTTAGAAGGTGCTTTTTATCATTGGTCCATGTCTCAATCCCTGATAAGGCCTTAGTAATGCGCCTCTGATATTTCTTACCGAGACTTTCGGCCAAGAGCTGGGCGTACCAATCAGCGGTAGACCTTAATGTCTCTGAGAAAGGCATCATGACTGCGATGGACTTTTGCTTCTTTGTATATAAAATTGTCTGCAGTGCCGCGTACATATACGCAGGATTCTTATATACAGTCCCGGTACTGCATCTCTCTGCCATTGCCTTTGCGCCTTCAAGCACTTCTTGTATCTTTACTCCAATAATCGCAAGATGCAATAATCCCATGTTCAGTTCAGAATATCTACCACCCACACCTTTAAGTAACGGCAGATTACGGAAACTCAAGGCATCTTTTGCCTGCGCCTCATCAACCTTTTTTCTCAAACTGCCTGTTTGTGGGTCAGTTATGGCAAAGATCCGGCGGCCGTATCTTTTACCCGCGCCTTTCCTTAGCCAACCCTCTACTACCTGCAAGCCTGCTTTTGTCTCCGTAGTCTCGCCGGATTTAGATATCACTATGGCAAATGTCTTTTTGGGGTTAAGATTCTTCAATAATGCATTCAGCGGTTCCGGATCCAGATTATTGCCTTCAAAGTAAATCCTTGCCCTACCCGCCCTTGCAGAATAAGATTCATTGTAATAAGGCGGGCAAAGCGCGTCCTGTGCGGCCTTAAGGCCAAGATAGGAACCGCCTATTCCAAAAAATATTACATTCTCATATTTTTTGGATATCTCTCTGCCGAGCTTCTGGATATTTTCAATCGAAGTTCTATCCTGAAACGGCAGCTGTGTCCATTCAAGCCCAACATTTATCCTGCTGTCCCGGTTCTCTATTAAAGACCTCAGATGATTATGCGCCTTCTGCGCAATACAGGACATCCCCTTTAGTTCTTTTTCTCTAACCCCGTGTTTAGCGCCGATATTAAAGTCCTGCATATTATTAAAATCAAACTCTAAATGAGACATGCATATCTCCTTTTATGATCGCCTGATAAAGCCTTTTGATTTCTTCTCTATCGAATCTAAAAGCGCATCGAATGACTTCTCGAACGCCGCCACCCCATCCCGGAGCAGTCTCGCGCAAACACCGTCTATGTCAATCCCATAATCCTTCAAATCATCGATAACGGTCTGTGCCTCTCCAATATCAGAAGCCGGGACTTCCCGTACGATACCGTGATCCAGAAACGCATTAAATGTATTTTCAGGCATTGTGTTTACGGTATCCCTGCCTATAAGCTCTGCCACATATTTGATGTCGCTATAGGCAGGGTTCTTGGTGCTGGTAGAGGCCCATAGCACCCTTTGAAAACAGGGGCCTTTTACCTCCAATATTTTAGATCTTTCACTGGAAAAGATCTCGATATACTTCTGAAAGATAAGCCTTGAATTTGCCACGGCGGCCTTGCCTTTTAAAGATTCCGGCGTTTTCTTTTCATCTATCATCTTGTCGACAACAGAATCTATGCGGCTTACAAAAACACTGGCTACTGACCGAACCCTGCTTAAATCCCTTCCCTTTTCCTGGAGGCCAGCCATGCCCTTCAGAAAGGCCTCCGCGGTCCTCCTATACTGCTCCATTGAAAAAATAAGGGTAATATTTATATTCATGCTCTCGGACAGCAGTTTCTCTACGGCCGCAAATCCTGGGTCGGTAGCCGGCACCTTGAACATAACATTGGGCCTGTTGACTTTTTTAAAAAGTCTTTTTGCTTCGGTTATGGTCCCTTCTGTATTAAATGCCAAACCGGGATTGACCTCAAGGCTTACATAACCATCCATGCCTGAAGTAGACTCATAGATGGGCCTGAAAATATCTGCCGCGTCCTGCACGTCTTTTACGGTCAGCTCATCATAGATCTCAAAGGTAGACTTCCCTGCAAGGCGCAGTTCCTCTATCATCTTATCATAATCATTGCTTAGTCTTATCGACCTATCGAATATGGTAGGATTGGACGTCATCCCTCTAAGCCCAAGGTCTATCAACTCCTTAAGCCTTCCGTCTTTTATCATCGAACGGTTTATATTATCGAGCCATATACTCTGTCCGAATTCATCTAGTTGTTGTATGGGTGTTTTTGGCATACCCTCTCCTCCCTAATTCAACAAACCATCTATAAAAACACCACAGCTGGGGCATCTTCCCTCTTTCATATTGTATTCGGAGACATCAAAAATCGTTCTTTTTATTAACAACGCCTTACAATTATAACAATAAGTATCGTTCCCTTCAACAACATTACCCAGATAAATATAGCGCAGCCCTGTTTCTTCACCTATTGCCTTAGCCTTTTGTAATGTCTCGGGAGGGGTCGCCATTAATCCGGAGTATTTAAAGTCAGGATGAAACCTCGATATATGCCACGGTATCTCAATCCCAAGACCTGCAATAAATTCTGCTATTTCCGTGAATTCTTTTTCAGAATCATTCTGGCCCGGGATAATCAAGGTAGTGACCTCTACCCACATGTCCAATCCCTTCATTCTCCTTATAGAATCCAGCACGGGCTTCAGACTGGCACTGCAGGTCTTTTTATAAAAATCTTCTCTGAATGATTTCAGGTCAACATTACATGCGTCAAGGTAAGGCCTTATTGTCTCAATCGCTTCTTCTGTCATATAACCGTTTGTAACAAAAACATTATACAGCCCTGCTTCTTTGGCAAGCCTTGCAGTGTCATACGCGTATTCAAAAAATATAGTGGGTTCCGTATAGGTATAGGCTATACTTTTACAGTTATTCTTTTTCGCCTCCCTGATAACTGTCTCCGGCATCAACTCGTATCCTGAAAGCGTGTTCCCTCTTTTCGAGGCCTGCGATATCTCCCAGTTCTGACAAAAGGAACATTTAAAATTACACCCGAGGGCAGCTATTGAATATGAGGTAGAACCCGGGAGAAAATGATAGAGGGGTTTTTTCTCGATGGGGTCCACGTGAGAGGCGATCGCCTCGCCATATACCAGCGTGCAGAGTTTACCGTCCTGGTTCTTTCTGACCCCGCAGATACCAAACTTACCCAGCAAGACCTCGCAACGGTGTGAGCAGAGTCCGCACCGCACCCTGCCCCCGCCCAGCCTTTCATAAAGCATCGCTTCTTTTATCATAATCTGCGTTTCGACAAGCTCAAACCTTAAGGCTCATTAACACTTAAATGCCGACGGACATAAATGTTTTATAGGACACCTGTCACATAACGGTTTCCTTGCATTACATATCCCTCTCCCGTGATTTACTATCATGTAATTAAAATACAGCCAGTCTCTTTTTGGCACGACCCTTAAAAGGTCCTGCTCTATCTTATCAGGATTAGTATGCTTGCTGAGGTCTAACCTTCCGGAAAGCCTTTTTACATGGGTATCAACCGCAATGCCTGCTGCCTTTCCAAAACCGCTCGAGAGGACTATATTGGCGGTCTTGCGTGCCACGCCAGGCAGCGTAATCAATTCGTCCATGGTCCTCGGGACCTTACCTCTAAAATCCCTGATTATCTTTTTTGAGGCGGCTATTATGTTTTTTGCCTTGTTCCTGAAAAATCCGGTCGAGCGGATCTCTCTTTCAAGCACGGCTTGTTTTGCCTTCGCGAAACTGCCTACTGTCTTATATTTCCGAAAAAGAGACGGCGTTATCCCGTTTACCCTTTCATCGGTGCATTGCGCTGACAGGATAGTGGCAATCATTATTTGGAACGGTATCCTGTAATAAAGTGCTGTGCGGCTCTGGGGATAGGACATGCGTAATATCTTTATTATAGCTATTATTCTTTTCTCGGTAGGCTTCATTTAAGCCTTGACAGATATACAAATGCACTCAGCGTTGCCTTGGCACCCTCACCGGCAGCGATAATAATCTGTTTCTCGGGCACGTCTGTCACGTCCCCTGCCGCAAATATGCCGGCGGCACTGGTTCTGTTATAATTATCCACCTTTATCTCGCCGCGTTCATTTTTTTCAATGTCTTTTGCAAAATCAGAATTAGGTATGAGTCCTATCTCCACAAAAATGCCCTGAATGGGCAATACATCTTCTTTCTTGTCCTTTTTCACCTTTATGCTCGTTACCATTTTGGCGCCCTGAACAGCCGTTACCTGACTGTCGTTCATGATGGTAACTTTAGTATTTTTCTCTACCTTCTCTTTCATAACAAGGTCACCTCTCAGCTCAGACGCGATATTCACCAGATAGACCTTATTAGCTATATTCATAAGCTGGATCGCTGCGTCCAACGCAGAATTACCACCGCCTATCACTGCCACATCCTTACCCGAAAATAGAGGCCCATCACACGTTGCACAATACGTAAGACCCTTATTTTTATATTCCTTTTCACCTGGCACGCCCAGTTCTTTTGAACGTTTTCCTGAAGAGATTATAACTGTCCTGGACGTATATTCTCTTCTATCAGTTTTAATATATACCAGGGCATCTCTTCTCGCGAGTTCTACAGCATTCTCGTTTTCTCTCAGAGGCATGTTGTACTTTTTCATATGCTCTTCGAATTTTAAAACCAGTTCAGGGCCTGTCACAAACTGGTAGCCTGTATAATTTTCTATATCTCCGCTCAAGGCAGTCTGACCGCCTATATCCTTTGTTATGACCAGGAAATCCATTTTCTTGCGCGCGGCATAAACTGCAGATGTTATGCCTGCAGGCCCTGCCCCTATTATAATCAAGTCAAACAAATGCATGGCTATATGCCTTCTCTTATATGACGAGGTGTAAGGTTAACTACCTTTTTCACATCTACTTCTATTAAATATTCAGGTTTTGGCAGGAGTACCTCAGGATGCCGCGGATGCCCTTTTTCCCCTTTGATATTCTTAATTAGACGATGAGAAAGACGTTTGGTAATCTTCTCTTCCCACAGCTTTAGTATACGCGGTTCTAACATTGTTTTTTCGACAATCTTCGCCCTGCCCTTAAGCGAATACCCTATAAACTTATGCCCGTCGACCGCCGTAATACTTATCTTATGATTTTTCTGTAAATTTAGGTAAGTCTTTCCCCTGTAGAGGTCAAGGAGATAGACCTTGCTGTCTTTATATATCTCCACTATACCTTTACAAGAATTATGGGGGCAGCCTTCTTCGTCAATGGTGGTGACAATTACATAATGCTGCTTTTGAAAAAAATGTATCAGTCCTTCATTTAAATTTTTCATATTATAAACCTGCAGTTTTTATTACTGTTTCTATTTCTGTGGTGGTACGAAAACTCTCGCAGCCAACTGGCTATCTACTGTCAACAGGCCATTGCCGTCTTCCCCTACAATATCGAGTTTCTGTAAAATCTCCGTGGGGCTTGCCTCTTCTTCGACCTGCTCTGTAACAAACCATTGCAGCATGTTTTCTGTTGCGTGATTATTCTCTTTTTTTGCCAGGGTTACCAGATTATCGATCCTTTTCGTAACCATCTTTTCATGATCTAGTGTCTTTTGAAACAGATCCCTTGCGCCTGCAAAATCCTTTGGCGGCTCATCTATTGCCTTTAAGACCACCCTGCCGCCCTGCTGGATTATATAATCGTAAAACTTCTGCGCATGGGCCATCTCTTCCTGCAGCTGCACCTTGAACCAGTTAGCGAATCCATTCAACCCTATGGATGCGGAATAGGCAGCCATTGATAGATACAGGTACCCTGAGTATATCTCCTTATTGGTCTGTTCATTGATACTGCCTGCCATCTTTTTACTTATCATAACCCACCTCTTTTTTCCCTTGATCTTCCGCCTAACGGCGGTTCGCTTGAAGGATATCGTTCGAGCAGCTCTGTCCCGGACGGACGAGTCAATGACTATAGTGCTTCGAACTGGTCTTTACCGACTCCGCACTCAGGACACACCCAGTCTTCGGGTAAATCCTTAAATGCTACATTGTTATTTTCTGCAGGGTCATATATATAACTGCAGACCTGGCATTTATATTTCTGCATAGGCCCTCCTTGTCTTATCCTCTAATATTTTTTATCGCGGCCAAAGAATGGATGCTCGAAGTATTGCCGAAGATCCCATTCCTTAATAATACTATTTTAGTATTATTTAAATCGGGCGTCAACAAAAAAATTAGAGGTTGCTAAAAAGCTCCCTCTTTTGGCCGATAAGGGCATTATAATGGCCTGCTTTCTCAAAACTATATATATCAATTGTTCAGGCTATATATTCCTTTTATATCTCTTCATCAAAAGCGAATTACTAACAACACTGACCGAACTGAATGCCATGGCTGCCCCGGCGATCATGGGATTTAATAAAAATCCAGTAAATGGATACAATATCCCGGCAGCAACAGGAATACCTACCGTATTATAAAAGAATGCCCAGAAAAGATTTTGTTTTATCTTTTTCATCGCGTATCGAGACAGGTCCATGGCCATGACTACATCTCTCAGATCGTCTTTTATTAACACAATATCTCCCGATTCGATAGCCACATCCGTGCCTGTGCCTATAGCGATACCTATATCCGCCTGGGTTAAAGCAGGGGCGTCATTTATGCCATCGCCTACCATGGCCACCTTCAGGCCTTCTCCCTGAAGCTTTTCGATCTCCTGAGCCTTGTCCCTGGGAAGGACATCGGCTAGAACAACAGCAGTCTTTGCCTGAAAACCCATAAGTTTTTTTATGGCCTCTGAAGTTTTCCCTTTAGCAATAGACTCGAGCAATCTTCCTAAAAGAATAAATGTAATAAGAAAACCTGCCACCTCATAATAAAGATTCTTCATCGTGAAAGCAGTAGAGCCTGACCATATGGCTATCGACGCGTAGAGACTATATAGATATGCTACGCCTACCCCTATAGCTACCAAGGTATCCATATTAGCAGTCCTGGTCTTTATAACCGCCAATGTTCCTCTTGCGAAAAATTGGTATCCTGCAAACATAACAGGGGTAGCAAGAAGGATATGGGGCTGCTGATCTATCTCTTTCTCTCTTTCCCGTCACATGCTCCGTGAAACTTCTTGCTTAGTACCGCTCCTGTCCTTATACTTATCGCTTCTTCAATCGGTGAGATTACAATTATCCCATCTCCCTTTTTATTCGTTCTGGCATTTTTCTTTATTACCTTAACTGCCTCATCAACAGACCTGTCACTGCAAACTAATTCTAATTTTAACATTGCAGTGTAGGTACTTTCAATCTCTGCAGATATATCTAATTTTTCAGGCGCTATCTCATCTCCTAGAGCCTTTACATCTATCACGGTCAATCTTGGGGCCCCGATATCCTCCAAGGCATGAATAACCTTGGCTGCCATAAATTCTCTTATATACGCTTTTATTAATTTCATATCATCCTCCTTAATCTCTTCAGAACCAAAGATTGAGAGCTCACCCTTTGGTTTGATATTTTCATCTAAAGGTGAGAGTGGACCGGCGGCGAAATAAAACCATGGGCTTCGCCTATCTTCTGACCTATCTTCACTGAATCGCCAACCCTGACCAGAACCTGAGCAGGAGCGCCGATGTGCTGTAATAAAGGGATGATCGCCTTAGTGGGCTCTTCAGGCGTTCTTATTGGTTTAGAAGCAGCATCCTCTTTATGATAAGATGATGAATGCCCCCACCTTGAAAGTCTCTAATATCATGCTGTTTCTATTAATGACTGCCCTGTTCCATCATGCCACATTCTTGCATCTTCTCCTTGAACATAGAACATTTTTCTTCCATCAACTTTACCATTCCTTTCATATCTATCTTTATCTTAACTTCTTTCACTAGATTCAGATCCTTATCATATTTCACGAGTTTATTGCCGATTAGCACAATCACCCCGCCATCTTCAGCAGCAACCATTGTTTTCCCCATCATCATTTTCATCATCGTATGCATGGAGTACATATCCATCATACCTTCGCCAGTCTTACCCTTTATGCTAGCTTTCTTTCCTTTGCCCATCATGGACCCTTGCTCCTGTGCAAAAGAAATGACTGAAGTAGTCATAAACAACCCTATCACCACAACCGCAAATATTACCTTTTTCATTTTACAGCCCCCTTTCCATACAAGGATTTACTACCTTTGATATAATTTTCATAACACGCTGTTTCCATTCTGGCCCTCTAAACAACTAATTAATCTGCCAATATAAAGAAGGCGCCTGTGAATAAACTGTATGCCTGCCTCCTACGCGCTCGAAGAGTCTGTTATCTGTGTCAAGATGCACAATCGCCCCCCCATTGGCTGAATAATCATGTTTTATTATTATCCTCTCTTATCGCCTTTATGCTTATCGTGTTGCTTTCCATGATGACCACGCATCATCAGCAAATGACAGCCAAACATCAAGGCAATAAAGATAAGGAGAGACAGGCTGTTTCTTACCCCAAGGGCGGGTAATATAAAAATCAAAAGAAGAGGAAGGCCACAACCTATCACCATCCATAAACCATGATTCTTCATCTCATGTTCCATTTTTTATAAATCTGTCCCGACAGTATTTGCAACAAAAATAATATTTTTTATTTCCGCGGACAACCATCAGCTTATTGCCCTCTGCATGAACTATCATTTTGCATATAGGGTCTATAGATTCGGAATCATCCATTAAATGGGTAACCTTGGCCTTCTGACTGAATGAATTAAACTCATCTAAAATAGCCTTCACGCGGTCTGCCCGAGTCGTTTTAAGACATTCTTGTGCTAACTTTCTACATTCAGAAGCATCGAGAGATAAGAGACGTCTTCTAACAGCAGAGATTGCATGAAAATCAATGCTTAAATTATCAAAACCCAACCCGACTAATAGCGGGAGGAAATTAATATCAGATGCTATTTCTCCACAGATACTCATGGGCTTATTTAATTCCTTCGTGATATCAACTATATCCCTAAGCATCTGCAGTGCAACCGGGCTTTCCGGCTGGTACGCGCTATAAACATTGGCATTATTCCTGTCTACAGCAAAGAAATACTGAAATAAATCATTGGTCCCCAGACTGGCAAAATCAATATAATTTAATAATTCCCTCAGATTCCAAACAGCTGAAGGGACCTCAACCAGAATACCCTGCTTGAAATCTTCTTTATACTTTATGCCCTCATTTTTTAAAGAATGCATCGCCTTTTCCAAAAGACCCTGCATAAACCATAAATCATCAACAGTCTCAATCATAGGATATAAAATCCTGAGATCACTTACTTCTAAACCAGCCCTTAATATAGCCCTTGCCTGAGTAATAAAAATCTCGGGATGAAATCGATAAATCCTATGCGCCCTGAATCCCAGATAAGGATTTTCCTGAGGGCCAAAGGAAAAATAAGGCAGGATTTTATCTCCACCGATATCTAAAGTCCTTATGGTAACCTGGTGATCCCTGCATTTTTCAAAAAGAGAAAGATAAATAACAAACTGCTCATCTTCTGTGGGAAAATCTTCTCTATTCTCCATAAATAGGCACTCTGTTCTATATAGACCAATACCTTCCGTATCTTTTAAATCTTCCTCTTTAATCTGCAGAGGGTCAACGATGTTCATCCATAACTTAACTGGCAGCTGAGTTTTATCTCCGAGAGAGTGCGCTTCCTGCCTCAACATTGCTACATCATTTATATCCTCTTCGCTCGGGTCAATTAACATTATGCCGTTCATCGCGTCGATAAGCACCTTATTGTTATTTCTCGCTCCAAGACTATAAAGATTTTCTATCCTGAGTGCCGGTAAACCAAATGATTTAGCCAAAATTGCCGCGTGGGAGAACGACGTACCTCGCTCTACGATAAACGCCCGCACCCCCCTCACCTTTGCCTCTAATACCAGGGAAGGGAGTAATTCCTTTACTGCCAAAACAGGGTCTTTAGCATCTTTGAATAGTTCATAAAAAATCGCGGAATCTTCTTTGGCCAATTTCTTTCTTAAACGCATTCCGATATCCTTCAAATCAGCAGCGCGCTGGGCAAAAAGCATATTTTCTGAATTCTCTAAAACCACCACCATCTCCCGTAGAACATGTTCTACGGCAATCTCTGCCGCTAATCGACCCACCTTGATTTTTTCATGAACTCTCTTTCGAAACTCGGCATCCTCCAACATAAGTATATGTGTCTTAATAATCCCGGCTTCCTCAAACAGAGAATCCTTCTTCAATATCCTTACCGCTTCTATCAATTCATTGGTCACTGAATCAGCCTCTTCCTCAAACCTCGATATCTCTCTACTCACGTCCCTGTGAGATAAATTATCTTTATAGGCAGGAGGATCACCTTTAAAATTAACAAAACACAGGGTACCTTTAACTGTACCGGGGGATATAATCTCACCTTTGATATTTATTTCTGCCATTATTTTATCAACCGGGATATAAATCCCCGGACTCTTCGTCTATAAGGAACCCCTGCCACTGTCATCCATTGGCCATATGCATAGACAGATTCTGCTTTCATTGCTCCATGAAATCCCCTGAAGAGTTTCTAAAATCTCTAATCTTGCATACATGGTCTTTAGGCATCTTTCTCGTTTACCTTCTCAGCGTTAACATTTTCTTTTGCTTTTAACACCCTGCTTTTCCAAATTGCGAATATTACGGGTATAATCACCAAAGTCAATATAGTGGAGGTAACCAGGCCTCCTATCATAGGTGCAGCAATCCTCCTCATAACCTGAGAACCAGCTCCTTTTATAAACATAACGGGCATAAGCCCCACCATGGTTGTGCCTACAGTCATAGAAACTGCTCTCACGCGCAGCACCGCACCTTCAATAACTGCTTTATGTATATCCTCAACACTCTGTATCTTACCTTCCCGGAGCATCCGTTTATAAACCATATTCAAATATACGAGCATTATTACCCCTGTCTCAGCAGCCAACCCGAAAAGTGCAATGAATCCTACGCCTACCGCTACACTCAGATTATATCTTAAAGCAAAAATGTACCATACACCGCCTACCAGGGCAAAAGGCAGGGATAGCATCACAATCAAGCTCTCCTTTATATTCTTAAAATAGAAATATAGAAGGAGAAATATTACCACCAATGTTATAGGGATAGCCACTTGAAGTTTTTTCTTTGCCCTTTCCATGTATTCATATTGACCGCTCCACACGATAGAATATCCAGGGGGCAATTTGATATTCTTATCCACTGCCTTCTTGGCACGCTCTACATAAGTGCCCACATCTGAGGTAGTCAGGTCTATATATATCCAGGCATTTAATCTTGCATTCTCACTCTTAATAGCAGGCGGGCCCTTGGTTATCTCGATCTTAGCTAACTGCCCTAAAGGAATCTGTTCGCCTCTGGGTGTGGGGACAAGAACCCTCTTTAGACTCTCCACGTTGTCTCTCAATTCTCTCCCGTATCTCAAATTTACAGGAAATCGCTCTAAACCTTCAACTGTCGTAGTTATATCCATCCCTCCGATAGCAGATTGTATAATATCCTGAACATCTCCCACTGTAAGTCCATATCTTGCTATCGCCAAACGGTCTATCTTAAAATCTAAATAATTACCGCCTACTACTCTCTCTGCATAGACACTTAAGGTCCCCGGCACA
>CAJVXD010000015.1 GCA_913009675.1 uncultured bacterium
TCCTTATGATAAAACATGGTATTATAGGCGTTCCTGCCAAAAGATTCAGGACTGCCGGCCCAGTCGGCGTATAAGCAGGCCTTCCGAAAAAATCAACAAAGACACCTGATACGCTATCCATATCCTGGTCAGGCATAATGCCGAGCAATTCGTTCCTTTTAAGGACTGCTATTACCTCCTTTGCCGAGGTGTCCCTGTATAAAACAGAGAGCCCATGGCGCTTCCTGAGAGCCGATAAAAAACTCTCGAACTGCTCCATCCTGATACGCCTCGCAATGACATTTATTAAATATCCTTTTATGGCAAGATAGTGTGCCAAAAGCTCCCAGTTCCCAAAATGGGCTGACAGTATTATACCGCCTTTGCCCTCCCGGATAACCCTGTCTATTACCTCGAGCCCCCTGCAGGTTATATAGCTATCTATATTCCCCTTATTAAACTTGGGTAGAGATATCATCTCTGCAAGGTTTTTCCCCAGATTTTCAAAGACCCCCTTTGCCAGAATCCTTCTTTCTCCAAAGGAACTAGAATTACCAAATGCCCTCTCTAAATTACCCAATGCCAATCCCTGTTCTCTTCTCAGGATATAAAAAGTCCACCTACCCAGCTGGGCCCCTATCCTGACTGCTAACCTGAGAGGTAATATATATATTAGAAAGGCTATGCATCTAAAGAGCAGGAATATTACAATCCTTCTCGGCTTTTTCTTAGCCATAACCGCCATATATTATCATATAGAAGAGATATAAGTCAATAAAATTAAGGAGGGAAAGTTTTAATCTTTCTTAAAAGACATTGAGCTTCAGGATGTGACGCTCGCCGTTTTCTTCAAGGATCACACTATTTTCAGTAATCTTAATCACTGTCATATTGCCTAGTTTATCTCCGACTTTTACAACGTCTGTATTTATAATAGCGTATGGGTTCTTTTCGTCCCACACAATACCATTTACAATCAAGTCTCCCAGTTCAGTGTTCCCTGCGTTAGCTGTGGCCAAGAAAAACGGGTCCCGCCCCCATCCTTTTTCTATCTTAGATCTTTCCACTTCAGCTCTTTTAAAAGAAACAGGCTCCGACATAGAAGAGGTAACAGCCTTGCCCGTTTTATTCATAGAGTTCTTCTTTACCTGAATCCTCTGTGCGCCCCGGATAACCAGAAATATCAAAAATATAACACCGATACAGGTTATTGTAAGCTCGATTCGTTCTTTCTTGTGTAGGTTCTTCATAAGTTATTTTCCCAGCATAAAGGCATTTAAGTCTATCTCTGCCTTTACCATTGGCGCTATTCCCGTATCCTTTTTTATATCCACCTTTTCTATGGTAACCATGGGATTTCTATTCAGCTCAAGACTTAAAAGAAATTCCCCCATTGCCTGATATCTCGCCTCAACGTTCAGGACCAGGGGCATGCATTTACAAAACCCCTCGAAAACCTTAACCTCCTTCCCCTGCAGGTCTTTATATGTAAAAATGTCCTTTGGCTTTACTAAAACCACGTCTATCTTAAAACGCTGTGCCTCCTTATTTAATTGCTTGATTATGTTAGATACCTCCTTCTCAGGAGGAAAGGCATCTTCAAACAAGGCCAATTCCTTGCGTATCCTTATGATATTTTCTTTAAGATCCTTCCTGCCGCCTATAAAACTGTAAAGATCGTTTATCTCTCCTGCTACATCCTTGAATTGAGCCTCTAATTTTTTGACCTCTCTATATTTCGGGAGATACACAAATTGAAATAATAATATTACGACAAATATAAGGATGCTTATTGTTATCATATCTTTCTTATTTTTAAAACCGGGCATTATCTTCATAATAAACTCTACTTCGTCAAGTTACAGATTATCTCGAAATCCAATGCACCCGATGAGTAATCCTCGTCTTTTTCACTAAATACCAACTGCACCTTTTCAAACATAGGGGAGCTTTCAAGGAGAGACATAAACTTGCTTAGCTGCCCTTCTTTCAAAACAATCCCCGAAAGCCTCAGATTAGGTTCTGTATTCTTCATAACCAGGGCATCCAGGGTCATAGAGGAAACCACGATATTGCTAAACTCCTTCATTATCTTTCCTGCCTCTATGCCTCCGGAAGAGACAGTCTTCAAAGTAGAACTGAGCATAACCATCTTATCCCTGACAGTCCTTATATCCTGCACTGTCTCTAAATGCGCCCTGTATATTTCAAGCTCT
This sequence comes from uncultured bacterium, assembly GCA_913009675.1. Taxonomy (GTDB): domain Bacteria; phylum Omnitrophota; class Gorgyraeia; order Gorgyraeales; family Gorgyraeaceae; genus CAJVXD01. The sequence continues at coordinate 2,196 of CAJVXD010000015.1, forward strand.
TTTTTTAAATTAGCTGATTTGACCAGCAGGAATCCATAGGAAAACAGGGATATAAGGGCAAATGCAATAGAAACCATCCTCAGGGAAATCCTTTTCAACTCTCTGCCTTTTTCTTCTTTGAAGCTTTCCGGGAGCATATTTATATCGCTCCCCGTGCCTAAGACCAGGCCAACAGCCTCTGCAATTTCAGGAAGCACATCTAACACCTCGGCCTCCATTTCTTTGGATATATAATCCCTTAAACCCTTTAATCTCGCAGCATTGCCTGCCAGGATAATCTTTTTGACAGGCTGAGAGGCGAACTCATGCTCATAGTATTCCGTGGACCTCCTTATCTGCGTAATCAGCCTCTCCAGGACCGGCCTCATCACGGATAATATCCTGATATCCTCTGAAATGCCCTGTTCGATCTTTATCTTCTCGGCCTTTTCTCTCGAAAGCTCTATCCTGCCTTTGTCCGACATAAGAGTGCCTGTCATTGACGCGGTAATGGTGTCACCGCCTATGGGGACCTTCCTTGTAAAAGACATTCTTTTATTTTCGACGATTGTTATTAGTGTTGAGCTGTTCCCTATATCTACAATGGCTACTGTCTCTTCCGGAGAAACCAGATTTAAATGATTTACATAATTAACGAGTGCGAACTCAGTAGGGATAACGGCCTGCACATTTAGGCCAAAACCCCTTAATTCCTTCAGCCTTGCTTCAATATCGCTCTCATTATAAACTATTGCTATTAACTCTATTTTCTTAGAGCCGTCCTCTATCTGTTTCTCTCCCAGGATACTGAATTTTATCCTGGATCTGTCAATATCAATATTATGAAGCTGGCCTTTTAGCTCCCATCTCAGGGCCTCTTCAATTTCCCCAACAGGCATAAAGGGCAATCCTACCCGCTTTATCGCTATCTCACCTCCCCTAAGATTAACAGATATCTTATCATCAGAGGATATATGCATATGGCCTGCCAAATCTTTAAGATAGGATACCTCTTTTACCATGGTATCCTTGAGAGGGATTTCCCTGATATCTTCCTTAAGCCTTGCGGCCCTGAAATATTTTGCCCCTATATCAAGGCCTATCACGTTCCCGGATTTTGGTATCAAGCCTAAATCTGAAAGGATGGCCTTGCTTTCTTTTTTGAGTTGATCTAAAATGGATTTCATGTCTTTTTAATTATACCACAACTACAGTGGTTCATGCCAAGAAGAAATTGTCATGGTCGTCTCCGCACCGCTATCGAATCCTTGTATAGAACCGACATCTACCTTTGCGCTGTCTTTGGTTATAACTGCACCCTTATCCAATTCAGTGAGGGTGCCCCCGCACAGATTGCCTGTAAGTGTCAGATTTTGTTTATCAATATCTACTTCATCTGCCCCAAAAATAAGACCGGTTATTGTAATATTCTTTTTCAAAATAACCTTTTGAGGCGACAGGAGAACCACCCCTTCTCCTGTGTCAGCGCCACTCCCCAAAACAACCCCGTTGTCTACCTGCACCCGCGAGGAAGAATAAAAAGTAACATCTTTCCCCACATTGCCATTTTTTTTCATCTTTAAAGTACTGCTGGAGATAAGCGCAATATTATCCCCTATATCCGTGTTTCTATTTATAGTAATCCTGCCCGTGGCGACTATGGTGCCGGAACCATCCACATAATCCTTTATCGTTACATTCCCGTTTACATATTCAGTCCCTGAAAGTGTTTCACCATTAAAGGTCCTGTTGCTATGCGATTCTTCTGAGGCGGTTGTAATCAAATTATCATAATATGTAGTGTCCAGTGTAGGCTGATTAGCCGGTGCGCTTGAGTGGTCAAGGGTATCGCCTGAAATTTCGGTACCACTGCCAACGCTAATCGTACCCGTAGCTAAAACATCTCCATTAATGGTGCAGTTTTTCCCTATCACCAGATCGTCATACACAAAGGTATCGCCCGTTATAGTCTGGTTCTTATTTATAGTGGTCGTACCTGTCCCGTCTCCGCCGCCGAAAAATATTGCAAAGTCTGCAAAGGTATCACCGCCGGTTGTCTTCTCTATATGCTGGGTTATAACCCGCTGTACATCATTGCCGTCCCAACCAGCAACCTTGCCTGTGGCTGTTACGTCTATTGAATCTTCTGCTTGATTGGCATAACTCACGCTAAATGTTCCTGCACCAAAGGATTGATCCGTCTTAACTGTCGGGGGGGTTGACCAATCGCTGTCATTCCCGAGTTCTTCCATGTACCACTCCAGCCCTGCCTGAGCGAGATAAAATGCCTGCTGTGCCTGTATATCAGTCACGGAAGATATACTGCCGGTGGACATAGTAGACGCTATTATCAACGCCAGCGTCGACACTACCAGCATCACGATAGTGACTGCGATGAGAGAAATCCCACTGCTCCTCTTGAGAAGGTCAAAAATTCCTCGGGACGCTTTCCGACTCCAAATAAACATCTTCGCCATCCTTTGTAAGGGTCAAATCTATCAGGACCCTTCTTATATCAGTTGCGCTAGGGCTAACGGCAGGTGTAGAAATCGTACTACCATTGGAATCATAATAAGTAAATGAGAGACTTGAAACATTTTCTGCCAGCGTATTAGCCGTCCCGTCTTCTGTCCGCTCAAGGTCAGAACCGTTTAAACTGTAAGTTATATCCGTATCATCCGTGTCTATAAATCTAAACTGCGAGCTGCTTGCTGCTATAACGCTTGTCAAATCCTTTACCTCTCTTACCTCCCTTACTATCCTGTTTATGGCAAGCCTTCCGTCTGATAAAAGACCGGCTCGCTTCAATCTAAAGGTCCACGCGTCAACTGCGCCAAACAAGATAAACCCCACCACGCCTGCTATAATACCGATTATTGTTATAACGACTACAAGCTCGATTAAGGTAAACCCGCGCTTTTTCATATATCGTTCGAGTGAGTCCGCCGAAGCGGGCGTGTCGAGAACAATCCCTCTAATAGTTTGTCACAATCGTCTTTAAACTAACGCTCCCTATCATCGTATTCGTCACTACCACTTCGACCTGTTTATAATCAGTCATACTCGGGTCGACTGCGATATCCATAGGCACTGCGCTTACTATAACCTGCCAGGAATAATTGCTAAAATTGCCGCTATAAGTCCCGCTGTCGGAAGTCACAGAAAAACCTTCACCAACCACCTTCTCCATCTCTCCCTTTGCTAAGCCTGCAGCAACGGTCATTACCTCATCACGGGTTGCATTTGTAAATACACCCGTTAACACAGCCACTAGCCCTAAAAAGGCAATGCCGATAATTACTATTGATATGACTGTTTCGATTAAAGTAAAGCCGCGCATTGTTTGACCCCTTGGTCCGCAGCAACAACTCATTGTATCTTAACCTTCCCCGTTACTGCCTCGATCCTTACTGTCCTGGAATTACTTCCATCTGTCAGGGTCACTATACCCTCGTTCGACAAGGCCGTGCCGTTTCCATCATACGGTTTTCCTGTGGAATCAAATTCTATAGCGTCGCTAAAATTAGTGCTTACTATTTCTATCTCCTTAAACTCGTCCGTCCCACCAAAGTCAACCTCTAAATCTCCCTGTGTCTGGGGGTTTTTTGCCTTGGTCCCGGTGTTTATCCTATATCCAAAATAAGATTCATCGCCTGTATCAAATGAGATACCGAACCTCACCTGTTCAGCCATAGCCATCTGCTGGCAATAACGTAAATCCATGGCAAGCTTTTGACAGGCCGCCTCAAGCCTGACAGGGCCCTTTGCCCTGCCGTTTATAAGCACCGCAACAGCCAGAATACCAACGATAGTAATCACTACTACCAGTTCGATCAACGTAAAACCGGTCCTATGCATATTATATCCCTATCCTGCTGCCGGGTAAAAAAACCCTTCACCGTCTACAATACTTTGCCAATTCCCATAATATACCTAAACCATACCTTACACCTGCAAAAAAGTCAACCTGTGAGGCCTCTTTAAAGTATCTTGTTTCAATAGGGATTTCGGCTATCTTAAATCCGGCCCCGGCCGCCTTAATCAAGATCTGGGCATCGAATAAAAAATCATCTGAATTGGCTTGCCAGTCCACATTTTTTAAAAATCCCCTGCTGAATGCCCTGAACCCTGTATGAAATTCGGAAAGGTTCAGATCCAGGACCTTATTTTCACAATATGTAAGAAATCTATTGGCCGCATACTTCCATAAAGGCATATTACCCTTCAATGCGCCTCCGCCCAGAATCCTGGAACCCAGAACAATGTCTACCTTATCCTCGATTATTGGCTGTATTAATCCAGGGATCTTACTTGCGTCGTACTGATAATCGGGATGAAGCATTACTATAACATCAGCACCTTTATCCAGGGCCTCACGGTATAATGTCTTTTGATTCCCTCCATAGCCCTTATTCTTCTCGTGAACCAATACACTAATTCCTAACCCCCTCGCCACATCAACAGTCCTGTCTTTACTCCCGTCATCACAGAGTATAACCTCATCAACAATACCTTTAGGTATGTCCCTGTAAGTATTCTCGAGGGTCAACTCTGCATTATATGCCGGCATCACGATTATGATCTTCTTATCCATGATATTAAAAAAGGACTTCAGGTATTGGGGAAACTCTGCATAAGTATTATGCCCCCTATTGGCTCCCTCTTATTAATTAGTATTGTGTCCCCCTATTTCCCTTATTAATTAGTATTGTGTCCCCCTATTTCGGCGGGCCCCCTATTTCGGCGTCTTCGCTTGAAGAATATCGCAATTATTACAGCTGTCAGTAATGTTATTATCGCTCCCATTTTAAATGAAAAGGGGTCGTATGTAAATTTTATAATGTGCCTGCCTGGCTTCAGGTGGACGGCACGGAGGATATAGTCAGCCCTGTAAATCTTTGTCCGGCTGCCATCCACATAGGCCTTCCAGCCAGGATAATAGGAATCGCTTAAAATTAAAAACCTTGGAGCGCTTATATTGGCCCTGATTACTACTTCGCCCGGGGAGTATTTGAGGATATTTACTGTTTCCCTGCCGTTCGTCGTTCGCCGTTCGCCGTTCGTAAAAGAAAGGTCCTGCTCCAATATAACTTCTTTTGCCGGATTAAAATCCCTGCTTTTTAATCTCTTTAAAACCTCGCCTTTATCCTTGATGACGACTACCTTGCCTACTAAAAACGCCCTCGGCAAAACATTTTCATTCTCGTAAATATTTGCTCTTTTGCCCTTCTTTACCATCCTATAGCCTTTTGCTTCAAAGACCCTTGGCGAGATTATATATTTTGCATTCAGGAGATTTAAAAGATTCGTCTCGTCAGGTGAACCTCCTTCTGCTATAGCCTTGACAAGTTCTTCATGACGTCCATTATAAAGCGAACCGTATCCATAGACGCTATAGATCCCAAAACTCACATTTCTATTCGTAACCATCCTTTCCTTAAGCGAGCGCACCCCATCAAAATATCCCCGCTCAGGGACAAATATATTCTGTTTTATTGTCGCAGGCGAATTAAATATCCTGAACAGTCCTTTGTCACTTTTTAAAAATTCAACACTTGGGCCGGGTTTCAGGTATTCACCTATATCCATGTTCTGATAAACATGCCTATTTGCCGTAAATATGTCCATAAATGAGACACAGAGCAAGATTGGAAGTATAAGACTCAACTTCACCCTGGTCTTTGAAGGCAAGAACATCAATAAGGCTAAAAACATAAAATAGCCGAGCGCCCTCTTCAGGTTATAGAGCCCTGCAAAGACAAATTGTGCCAGTTCAGCCTTTTTATCTGCAAAAGCGGAAAAGACACTCAACGCCTTATTATATAAAAACCTGTAAAACTCACTAAAGTTCAGGTTTAGTATTAAATAAAGGAATGAAGCTGCGCACGCAATGGCCAAAAGCGCTTTTAGAAATCTTCCAAGTTTCAAACATTCCTCGAGCGACCCGTCCCGGCGAAGCGTCGAGAACCTAACAAACCTTCTGTAATAATCCAGGCCCATGCCTGCTAAAACAGCCAATGAGAATGTCACCATAAAAAAGAATTTTACAGGGTATCTTGAAAGCCCGAATCCCGGTATAACCTTGTATAAAAAATAATAAAGAGGCGTATACCTGCCAAAGGAAAGCACTAAGCCCAGCGCCAGGATATAAAAAAATGCCCTTCTCCGACTGCACCTGTCGAATCTTAAAGAAATAAATGCACATATCATGGAAAATATACCCATATAATAAACCAAAAGCCAGCTCTGGCGTGTCCAGTAATCCTTATAAAGATAATCTGTTTCGCTTAGATAAGGTACAAATAGATCCAGAAGCGCATACGGAGGCAGCGACCACATACTTGCCTCCCTGAACCCCATTGTAGAGCGGGAGGTATGTTGTAATAATTCAAGGAACGGCAGGACCTGAAAACAGGAAAGCCCGGCTGTAACCAGGAGGCTAACTGATATAATCCTGAACATTGCCTTAAATCTATCTGCGGCGTCAATACCAAGCAGGATCAAAATGAAGATCGTCGCCAAGAGTATCGCCGGTTCACCACCTAAAAACATCATGGTCAAAAATATGCCTGTAATAATAGAATTTTTTACCCAATCGCGGGTTAACGCCCTTTTGTAAAACAAGATCACAAGCGGAAGCCATATCACTGAAGCAAGGGATGCAGGAAGATTTATTACAGAAATAATGTAACCGCTGAACATAAAAACCGAGCCGGAGAGAAATGCCGCATATCTCGAATATCTCCATTCTCTCATCAGGATATACGTAAAAAGCCCTGCCAAAAAGACATGCACTATTATGAAATAATTAAAGGCTCGCGCAAAGGGAAATAATAGATAGATCACACTGAGGGGGTAAAATACACATGTCTGAAGTCCGGCAAGATGCGGACTGCCGCAATGTATATAGGGATCCCATAATGGGATCCGGCCGGCCCTGAGGACTCCTACACTGAATTCTCTCAAGGGGTAAAAAAACCTGAGGAGGTCTCTGTGGATAAAGATCCTATTCCCAAATAATGTATCGGAAAAAAATAGAGAGGGAAGGATTAATAAAATAAAAATGGGGACGGCCTCTTTCAACCATCCCCATTTATCTCTCGTAATCTGTTTCACATCTATAGCGATCTGTGTATTTACCAGGCGGACGTATCCTCTGTCCTGTCAGAATATGCCCCTACCTTACCGGAAGCAGATATATACCACCATCCATTCGTGGACGTAGCTGTGCCGCTGGGTGCAGATCCTACCGCTCCTACAGACGTAGAATTATTCAACTTATTTTCCGGGATCCTCTCGTCTGCAAATAGACTGGTTGTAACTGCAGTCGGGAATGAAGCAGTACCGGATGTAGCGTTCTTCGCATATTGAATGGCAACTACCGAACGTATTGCGCCCAGGCCGCTCTTGGCAGCGCTGACCTTGGCCTTGCCGGTCAGGTCTACAAATTTAGGGATTGCAATTGCCGAGAGTATACCAAGTATAACAATCACCATTACAAGCTCAATAAGCGTAAAGCCCTTAGCGTTCCTCATCTTTATCTCCTCCTCACTTTTATGGTTCCGAGCTTATTATTATATATAAACCTGCGGCCATATGGATCCACAGGATAACCTTGTTCGTCCTGCGACTGAAGTTCCAGATACCTTCTGCCGTATAGACTATCTTCTTTTATTATTGATACCCGGCTGGTATTAAGCTGTCTTAAATCCTCCGGGTATCGGCCTTCGAACATCCTATACAATTGTAATGAATATCTTAGATTTGTCAACTCGTTTTTCATCGTAACCTTCCTTGCCTCTTCCAGATTTACAATCCAATGCCTCGCAAATACTGCGTAAAGAATAAATATAATTGTTATAGAAAATATCAACTCTATTAAACCCCTGCCAATATTATTGCGCATCGCCTCAGGCCTTACATAAATAATAAGCGACAAAGAATAGTGTTGCTGCTGAAAGTAAAAGACAGATCCCAACACCCTGCCTATACCTGTAGATTAAATTATCTAAATCGCTCATAAGTCTATTCGCCTGCATATTCATCTTTCTCAAGCCCTCCGGCGCTAACAATAATAAAACGCCAAAGATCAAAGCAACCACCCCTGAGATTATTAAAAAACCCATTTTCCCCCTCCTCCTTTACTTTTTAATGCCCGAATACCGATATCAAACTCCACATCGGTAAAAATATTGCCAACGCGAGTATCAAGACCAGGATCCCCATAATGAATATCAGTATTGGCTCTATAAGGACTGTCAGATTCTTAACGGTATAATCTATCTGTGAATCATAATAATCCGATACCCTCATAAGTAAATCATCGATCTTGCCTGTCTCCTCTCCGATCTTCACCATCTGCAGTACTATGCCGGGGAAAAGGCCGCTTGCCTTCATCGAGGCCACCATGCCCTCGCCCTCACTGACCCCCTCTTTAATGTTTTCTATAGCATTCGCGATAACCTTATTCCCAACAGCCCCTCTAACGATCTCCAATGTATTTATAATAGGCAGGCCGCCTGCGGAAAGCGTAGCTGTCATCCTGCAAAAACGCGACATTGAAATCTTTAAAGCAAGCGGCCCAAAGATAGGTACTTTTAATTTAATAGTATCCCAGATGCGCCTTCCGAAAATGGTATTGATAAAATATCTAGCGGCTATGACCAAGGCAACGGCCCCGATAATTATGAAAGGCCAATAATGGACAAGGGCATAATCCATGGCTAAAAGCATCCTTGTGGGAAGGGGGAGTACGGTATTAAACCTTGCATAAACAGCACTGAACCTAGGTATGATAAACACGACCGCCAGAGGAAAGGCAATACCAATGCTGGCTATAACCAATGATGGATAGCGGGTTGCCTGTTTTATCTTAATCCGTATCTCCTGTTCATGCTCAAGGAGAGAGGCGAGCCTATCCAGGATATTATCGAGAATCCCTGCTGCCTCCCCGGAACTTATCATGTTTATGTAGATATCAGAAAATACATTGGGGAACCTTGCGATTGACTCCGAAAGGCCTTTTCCTGCTTCTATATCGCGGGATATCTCGTCGATGACCTTCCTGAAATAACGATTGCTGCTTTGCCCGGCGATAGACTCCAGGCTTACAAGGATCGGGACACCTGCCTGCTGGAGGGCCATGAGCTGGCGTGTAAACACGATCAATTCTTCTAAATTTACCCTGCGGAAAAATCTTTCGAATAGATTAAATCTCTCTAATGCGGGATTGGTTTTTTCTATTGAGGTAGGGGCGTATCCCATCCTCTTAAAATGACCGGCAACCGTTTCTTTGGAGCTGCCTTCTATCGTGCCGGTAGAGGCCCGGCCGTATTTGTCGCGAATCTTGTACTTAAAATAAGTCATTAGTCTTCCTGAGTGGCTTTGATAATTTCGTCTGCTGTCGTAATGCCTTTGGAGACCTTGTCTAGTCCGTCGTCCTTCAGCGTCTTCATACCCAACTCGATAGCCTTTTTCTTTATCTCAGATCGGAAGAGCACACGTCTGAACTCCAGTCACACTGATATATCTCGTATGCCGTCTTCTGCTTGAAAAAA
>CAJVXD010000016.1 GCA_913009675.1 uncultured bacterium
ACCTTGAGCCCCTTGCCCTTGACTACCACCATAGGCGTCCTGGTATATGTGCCTATTACAAACCTTTCGTACTGACTGATTATCTCTTTTGTATTCATTTAATGAGCACTTGCCTTACGAAAATCAAAGATTTTCGTAAGGCAACCTCTTTTGATTAGCTTCTTTGAAGGTGCGAATTAAACCCCACACCCAGCAATGCATTCTACTTTAATGATTCTTTAATCCTTCCCTTAAGAGCTGTCAAAGCTTGTGCATGTAACTTTAATTGTCTTTCTCTATTTCGTGCATCACTTTCAGCCTTATAAGCTTCATAATAGACAAGATTCCATGGGTGTCTCCTGCTATGTTCTTCAAGGCGTCTTTCTAGATTATTTGTATAACCGCAATAAACTTCCTTTCTCGCTTTATTCTTTAATATATATACAAAATACATTGCTGGGTGTGGGGTCAAATTCGGACAGCGGTTTACGTCACTTCGTTCCGTAAGTCGCGTCCTCATTTGATCTCTGTCCCGATCCCTTTATCCGTAAATATCTCCAAAAGCAGACTATGCGGGATCCTGGCGTCAATGATATGCGTTTTCAAAACCCCGCCCGCCAGGGCCTTTGTGCAGGCCTTTACCTTTGGTATCATACCGCCATGGATTACACCTCCAGCTATGAGCCCCTCCGTCTCTTTTATATTTAATGTCGGGATCAAAGTGTCCCCGTCTTTCATCTCTCTCATTATACCTTTCACATCCGTAAGAAGCACTAACTTTACTGCCTTCATGGCTACTGCGATCTCTGAGCTTACCTCGTCTGCGTTTATATTGTAATGCTCGTTGTCCGCGCCAAGACCGACAGACGATATTACAGGGACCGATCTTGGCCTTACCGCCTTTCTTATCCTATCATACTCTATCCTGTACACCTCTCCCACAAAACCTAAGTTTTTAGATTCCCCGTGCGGTTTCGTCTTTATCACATCCTTCTTAATCGTGTTTAGGCTTACGGCCCTGCCGCCTAATTTCCTGATATCCTCTGCAATCTTATGATTAACCTCGCTTAAAACCCTGTCCACGACCTCCATGGTCTCCCTGGACGTAACCCTGAGTCCGTCCTTAAATTCTATCCTCCCGCCTATCTTTTCCAACTCTTCATTTATAAAAGGTCCCCCGCCATGCACAAGGATAGGTCTGATCCCAACGTAACTCATAAAAACAATATCCTGCAGGACACCCTTTTTTATCTCGGGATCTACAAGTGCACTGCCCCCATACTTTATTACGAAAACCTTATTGGCGTATGATTTTATATAAGGCAGCGCCTCTATAAGTACATCTGATTTTCTAATGGCATCTTCCACTGTATCCCTCTCGTATCACCCGGTAATCCCACAGATAATCACACCCCATAGCAACAACCTTACACTTGAAGCCAGGCTTTAAGTGTAAAGTTAAGGGGCCGTTGCCTGTATTAATCTGCATATTAATGTTCGATGCATCAAGTCTCATACTCTGCGTTGATCCTTACATATCCTTCTGTCAGGTCACATGTCCATATCCTGCTGGACGAACCGCCTGATCGAAGGTCGATGTTTATAATTATTTCCTTCTTTTTAAACATACTCACCAGCTTTTTTCTGGACACCTTTACGCCTGAGCCATTTCTCATAACCGGCTCATTACCAAAATATATAGATACCCTGTCCTTTTTTATGTCGATCCCGCTGGAACCAATGCTTGAGGCCACCCTGCCCCAATTGGGGTCTCCGCCCGCTATCATTGTCTTGACAAGGTTCGAATCTGCTACGTGCCTTGCTATCCCTTCTGCATCGCTTTGGCTCTTTGCTCCTTTCACCACTATCTCTATAAACCTCGTCGCGCCCTCACCGTCCAAGACTATCTTTCTGGCAAGGACCTTTGTAACAAACCTAAGCGCCTCTAAAAATCTATAATACCCTGTGCTGCCTCTTCTTATCATCTTATTCCCTGCCAGGCCGTTTGCAAATATAATAGCGCTGTCATTCGTACTCATGTCTCCGTCAACGGTAATCCTGTTAAATGAACTATCTACGCTCTCTTTAAAGGCTGCCTTTAAAGCGCCTCTTTCAATTGCGGCATCCGTCGTAAAAAATGCCAGCATGGTCGCCATATCCGGGCATATCATGCCTGAACCCTTTGCAGAGCCGCCTAAAGTAACCTCTTGGCCCGCTACCTTAAACCTGACGGCTATTTCCTTTTGAACCGTATCTGTAGTCATTATAGCCTTTGCAAATCTAAGTGCGTTTTTCCTGCTTAGGGTTCCCGTTAGAGAAACTATCTTCTTTTTTATCCTATCGAGCGGCAGGGACCTCCCTATAATACCCGTCGACACCATCAAGGTCTCTTCCTTCCCAAGGCCTATCTTTCTTGCTGTCAAAGCCGTTATCGCCTCGGCATCCCTTATTTCCCTTTTTCCGACGCAGCAGTTTGCATTACCGCTATTCACAATAACTGCCTGAGCAAGGCCTTTTTTTAAACGTCTCTCGCATAGCTCTACCGAACCCGACCGCATCTTATTTTTAGTAAATACCCCTGCACACGCACAAGGCCTTTCAGAGACTAATAACGCCAGGTCATCGTACCCGCTTCTTTTTATGCCGCAGTTCACCGCGGCCGCCAGAAATCCCTGCGGCGTAGTTATACCGCCCCTAACAACACGAATCATAACCCCATCCTCTCCTCAAGGCCGTACATAATATTCATATTCTGCACTGCCTGTCCACTTGCGCCTTTTGTTAGATTATCGATGGCGCTCATCACCACAGCCATCGACCTCTCAGGAAAGACCCTTAAGCCGATGTCGCAGAAATTTGACCTTACCACATTCCGCGTATCGGGATAACCTCCCCCGTCCAGAACCCTGATAAAATATTCACCCTTATAAAAATCCCTGTAAATCTTAAGTGCTGCTTCCGTATCTACTGCCTTTTTCAATTTTAAATAAATAGTGCTGAGCATACCCCTTTCCATCGGCACAAGGTGCGGAACGAAATTCACTCTCACATCCGCGCCGTTAATAGTGCTCAATTCCTGATCGATCTCAGGCATATGTCTATGCGCATTTACCTTATAGGCCCTAAAACTATTCTGCAATTCCGTAAACATGAATGCCTGCGCAGGTACCCTTCCTGCCCCGCTCACGCCTGATTTTGAATCACAGATAATAGATCCTGCATCCGCTAATCCCTTCTTTAAGAGCGGTGCTGAGCCCAGGATTATACTTGTCGGATAACATCCTGGATTCGCTATTAGATCAGCCTTCTTAATCTTCTCCCTGTAAAATTCGGGGAGGCCATATACTGCCTTTTCGATATATCCGGGGCAGGTGTGTTTTACCTCATACCATTTCTCATACACATCGAGGTCCCTTAATCTAAAATCAGCGCTCAGGTCTATTACCCTTTTGCCTTTTTTTAAAAATAAAGGGGCAAACTGCATTGAAACCTTATGAGGCAGGGCCAAAAAAATGCAGTCGCATTTCCCGCTAATCTCTTCCGCGCTCATATCCCTGCACTCAAGGTCAAGTCTCCCTTTAAGCCAGGGATACAGATTGCATATAGCTGTCTTCTTTATCTTTGCCGCAACTACTGTAAGCCGGACCTCAGGATGGACCAATAAAATTCTTATGAGCTCCTCTCCGGCGTATCCGCTTGCGCCCATTATTCCGACTTTTAACATATATCCCCCCGGCGTATGATCTATATCAGTTTTTTAGCTAAAAAAGCTATATTTCATTCTAAATAAAAACGCCTATCATGTCAATCTATTTCCTCGTCGGAAAATGACAGGATAGGCGTTCATAGAAACTAAAAATTAAAAACGAAAAACTAAAAACTTAACGTTTTGTCCACTGGAATCTTTTTCGGGCACCCTTCTGGCCGTATTTCTTTCTCTCTTTTCCCCGAGGATCCCTTGTTAAAAATCCCTTCCTCCTCAACAATACCCTGGTATCTTCGCCTGTAAGGGCAAGCGCCCTGGATACACCATGACGTAACGCCCCGGCCTGGCCTGTCTTGCCGCCGCCGCTGACAGTCGCGATTATCTTAAACTTGTTCATGAGGTTGGTAGTCTTCAACGGCTGCCTCACAAGTAATCTTGAAGTAGGCCTGTCAAAATATTCGTCGAGAGGTTTTTTGTTAACTTCTATCTCGCCGTTTCCCGGCATAAGCCGTACACGTGCAACGGCCTCCCTGCGCCTCCCTGTTGCCCAGATTATATCCTTCTTCGTATTATCCTTTACCATCGCTTCATCCTTTTATGTCTACCCTTTCAGGGTTTTGAGCCTTGTGAGGGTGTTCTGACCCTGCGTAAATCTTTAACCTCGTAATCATCCTTGAACCTAACTTATTCTTTGGTAACATGCCCTTTACGGCATGTCGTATAACCTCGGAAGGCCTTAACCTTAAAAGCGTCTCTAGATTCTTTATCTTCAATCCGCTGGGATATCCTGAAAAATGGGTGTAAAGCTTCTGCTGCAATTTATCTCCTGTAACAACTATCCTTGAGGCATTGACCACAATCACGAAATCTCCGTTATCCAGATAAGGTATATAGTCCCTTTTGCGCTTACCGCTCAGGATCAATGCCACCTTACAGGCCAGCCTGCCAAGGACATTACCCTCTGCATCCACCAGATAATGCCTTCTCTTAACTTCCTCTTTATCCATCAAGGATGTCTTCATAATATACCCGTCCTAAAGAAAACCAAATTATACCATAAAATATCTACCTGTCAAGTCAAATTCTTGAGATTGCTGTACTATTTGGAGAGATGGGTAACAGTTTATCATTGGTGTAGACCTTCCAGCATAGCAGGCTGTAGGGACGTAAGATTGCCCCAGCGTGACAATCTTACTCCGTTTTTAGCCTCGCTCATCTTTTTGGGCCGGAGGGACCTGAGAAAAGCCTCTTTATTTTTTGCGGGCATGGTGTCCTTTTGCCGTCAGGCAAAAGGACGAGCAAAAAATAAAACGGAGCGAAGGCCGCCTCGCCGGGGCGGCCGAACGTCTTTTCTCAGGTCCCTCCGGCCAAAAAGACACCGTGCCCGCTCGGCTAAAAAAGGCCCCACAGCCTGCTATGCTGGAAGGTATGAGACTGTTACCTAACATTGAAAGTATTACAAATTCTTGAGATTGCTGAAATGCCGTCATTGCGAGGCCTGAAAGAGGGTTCGTTCGCGATGACATAAGAAATGCTCACACTATCCTATAAAACAGGATCCCTATCAGGGCGAAGGTGCCTGCCCAGGCCCTCCACATCCAGAGAGGCCTCTCAAGCCACCAGTCAATGAGCTTATCCCCCGCCTTTGAGGTAAGGAAAAATAGTACCTTTATAATACTGCCTATACCTATGAGCAAAAATATAACTGCGAGAATGCCATGCGTATATCTTGCAGCAGATAAAAATAGACCCGCCGCTATAACGATTAACGAAAATAGAAATCTTCTCCTGGCCCTCTTTATTTTCTTCCTGAATCTTTTCTTCAGGCCTTGAGGCCGCATAATCCACCAGATACCCAGCAGTATCCATAAGATACCTACAATCCTGAAAAATATATTACCCCCTTTCCTGGGTTAATATAATCGGGTAATACCTCATAACCTCTCCGTTAAGGAGAATCTCCACCTGATACTTCCCGGGTTCGGGAAAAACCACGTTCATAAATTTTGAGATTACGGTATGGGCCGAGCCTATATCCTTGAGCTCAAAAAAGACCTCCTTTGTCTCAAAGATTACCTTATTATCCCCCAGCTTTACTATCCTGGTCTTTTCCTTAAAACTCCCCGTGCCCTTGATCCATCTGTTTGCTATGAAGAGCTCGTGGTGCCTTGCCGGAAATTTCTTTGCACCTATCACCTCAAAGATACCGATAAACATCATCTTGCCGTTGTCTTCTCGTCTTATGCTGTCACAGGCTATCGAAAACTGCAGGTCCGGTTTAATCAAGATATCGTCGACCATAGAATACCCCCTTTATCCAAATTTATATAACTTTCTTATCTTTTCCTTAACATCCCACGTGCAGCTTACGCCTTGCGGAAACGTGACCAGGTCGCCCTTGCCAAATTCCACCTCCTCACCGTCATGCGTCACGACCTTCACCTTGCCCTCAAGCACATAAAACTGCTCCTTCTCGTCGTATTCCCAGTCAAACCTTTTCACCTCACACTCCCAGACGCTCCAGTTGTTAACATCCAATCTCTCGAGCTCCTCCTTTGTAGGCTTCTTGATGCTCACCTTACCCATGTCCCCTCCTTTGTAGATTCCCACGTCTTACGGACGTGGCTCTTACTGTTACGAACCTTGCTCATCCCTCAGGCAGGGGGACAGGACGTTGAAGGCTTCTTTATTTTGCGAAACATCTGATCAACGAACAACAAAAGAGATTGCCTGTCAAAATAAAAAAGAGTGAGGCCCAGCCCTACAAACAATATATCTTTTGGCCGAACGTCCTTAAACACCCTGTCCCCCTGCCTGAGGGAAACTGTCTTCATCCCCGCCTTTACACAGCTGGGCAGTTCCCGCTGGATTAAACATACTGCAAATCTTTAACAACCGCTATTAATTCCTCTCTGATGGCCAGAGATATAGCCTCGTATTCGTCTTTTGCCCCCAGCGCCATACCTTTTTGAACCAGCTCATTCGAAGATTGCGGACAGCCAAATCTTATCTTTATCGGGTAAGGCCTCGGAAAACGTTCCGTGCGCGGCCAGGCCTCAAAGGCGCCTTTAATAAAAACAGGGACGAGCGGCACATCCAACTCCTTTGCAATTATCCCTATGCCCTTCCTAAACCCCTTGATTTTACCGTCTATGGAACGCTCGCCCTCAGGGAATATGCAGAGGGCCTTATTGTGTCTCAGGATAAAGGAGGAACCTTGCATGGCCTCTATTATCTCGGATGCGTCTATGGGGATGATCCTGGCTCTTTTTACAAGGTCCCTTATAATCGGGGCCCTGAAATATCGCCTGAACCCAATAAAAAATAGACCCAGTTCGGTCCTGAACGGCACCCCGGCCACTACGACAAACCCATCCAAGAAACTTGCGTGATTTACACATAATACATACGGCCCTTTCTTCGGGATGTTTACTGAACCTTCTACTCTGAGCCTGTAAAAAACCCTGAAAAATAAACCGATGAATCCCTTGATTAAAAAAGTAAGGAGATAATCAATCCCTCCCAATTGCAGGGATATCTTTTCCCTGAAGGCGGCTGGTAAAGATTGTTTTAAGATATCGGGCCAATGGACGAGCTTTTCTTTTACCTGACCCCTGTCCGCTGTCCCTTGAGTCCTGGCTTTGATTAACTCCTCTACCTTTAAAATAATATCCTTTACGGTAAATATCTCGGCCGCTGCCATCTCATCTTTAAACTCTACGTTAAAATATCTTTCAATGCCAAGGACCAGCTCTACTAAACCGAGCGAATCTACGCCCAAGTCCAGCTCTATGCTGTCATTGAGATGTATTGGGCCGTCTATCTCAAGGACCTCCCTTATACATTTGATAACCCCCTTTGCAATATCTGACCCAAGCAGGGCCTCATCTTCCATAGTGGTGACCTTTTCTCCGTGCCTCTTTTCTAAAATAAGAGGCAAGATTTCTTTTTCAATCTCATACCTTTTTAGCTTCCCCAGGACCGTGCGCGGCAAGGCCTGCTGCGTTACGGTAAATCCCATAATATGTTTATAGGCAGGCATGCCCCTTGACAGATTATCAAATGCACTCTTTATGACATTTCTCACATCTATTTCTCCGCGTTCCTTGATGATCTCCAGGTCCGGCACCACTATCGCATGCAGGTATTCTGTCTTGGCCTGGCCCATAGCCTTTAATAGCCCTGATACGCACATCTCCTTTACGTATGGCGTAGAGGAATAGTGTCTCTCAAGTTCTTCCGGATAGATATTCTTACCCGAACTAAGCACGATCAGCTCTTTGGACCTGCCCGTGATATAAAAATATCCGTCCCTGTCCTCATAGCCCAGATCTCCCGAAAGAAACCAGCCATCCTTAATTACCTCTCCGGTCTTTGCCTCATTATTGTAATACCCCTTCATGACGTTCGGGCCCTTTATGGCGATCTCACCTATGCCATCTGCATTTTTATTAATAATCTTCATCTCGACCCCAGGTATGGGCCTTCCTATCGAACCTACCCTCGACCATGTCAATGGATTCAGGCTGACGACAGGGGATGTCTCTGTCAACCCATAGCCCTCCAATATCTTAAAACCGAGCTTAAAAAAATCCCTCGCTGCCGTCCGGTCAAGCCTTGCACCTCCGCTTATAAACAAGCGGAGTCTTTTCCCGAAGGCATCTCTAACCCCGGGCAGGAGCATCCCCGCAAAGCCGGAATGCATCGCCAGCTTTACATATAATCCTGCCGGGCCTCTTATCTTACCGAGCCTTTTCATCATGCGGCTGTGGACCACATGATATATCTGAGGTACACCTATAAATATAGTTGTCTTTGTCTCTTTTATATAATCAGCCAATCTCTCCGGCCAGTCAGCCGGCACATATACAACCCTGGAACCTGAACAGATAGGTACAATAAGCGTCGTCATAAGAGAATAAGAATGGTAAAGCGGGAGGACCGACAAGATAATATCCCCGGGCGAGAAGATATTCATCTTCTTAAGAGAGAGAAGATTCGAAGATAAATTTTTATGGGTGAGCATCACCCCCTTAGGTATGTCGGTGGTGCCGGAGGTATACAAGAGGACCATTAAATCGTCCGGATCTATAGGGGCTATTTTAAACCCCCTGGGCGGGGATGGTTCTTGTATCTCCTCGACCGTGATCAATCTAATATAATCCTTTAGGGGATCCGCCACCCTTTGATTTTCCCTGGAGGCAAAAATGACTTTTGTGCCGGAATCGGAAAGGATCTTTTTTACATCTTCCTTAGAGGAATGTATATCAAGAGGAACTGCGACTGCGCCTACAGAGGCTAATGCAAAAAATAACACTGCCCAGTCCGGCCCATTCCCCAGGATAATGCCGACGCGGTCTGACCTCTTTATCCCCAACGACGTTATAAAATAGGCGAGGCCATTTACCCTCTCGCCCAGTTCTCCGTAAGTCAGGACTTCTGTCCCGTCAGGGGTCCGCGTTTCAATCGCAACGTTATCCCTGAAGTCCTCCACTGCCTCAGCAAAATTTTTAGCTAAACTATAATTCATATCCATAATCGCCCGCGGACGGACCCCGGCATCCTCACCAATTAAAGACCAGGCCTGTTCCAAGATACCTCTCTTCGCCCTTCAAAAAGCCTTCTATATAAGCAAGGCCTTTCTTACCTAATATCTCCCTTGTCACTTTCAATGACAGGGGCTTTCTCCCCCGCGGAGAAATCTTCAACAGTACATCCTTACCCCTCATCAAGGTCCATTTGCATAAAAAGGAGATGCTCCTTTTTATCTTTTTTCTTTTGGATAGGGCTAACACGATATCAAAGTTTACATACGCCCTGGTTTTCCTCCGGGATATCCTGCCTGCTGAAACCGTAAAATCAAAACCTGAACCTCTTCCTCTATCCAAGATATAACTAATCCTATGCCTACCCCCTATATTCCAGAGACCCTTCAATATAATGCTGTTGGCGTGTCTGCCTAAACCATATTTTATCTCTTTGTTTTTTCCTATCCGCCATGCACCGAATAGGGTCAGATTATCATCCTTGCCGTCTTTTCTTCTTACGCCGAATACAAGACGGTTATTCCTATCTGCCTGCCATCTGCCATATAGCTTCAGCGTATATAATGATTCCTTTTTCTTTGCCTCCCTGGAACTGATTACGAAGATTATCCTATTGCTATCGGCATCTATTATCCCCGTCTTTAACCTAAGGCGATCCCCTGCATGCTGGCCCTTCCATCTATCTAAAGTAAAGATAAGGTTGTGTTTTCTGTCCAGGGAGTAACTGCCTGAAAATTCTATCTTTTGCGGGATACGGGAGCCGGAGGGTTTAAGGAATTTGTAGCAGAGTCTATTTTTTCTATCTGTTTTAAACCTGCCATAAAGAACCTCCCTGAATCTTTTAAGATTTGAAGCCCTGCCGCGTTCTTTGATGATGAGCCGGTTATGCGGGTCTACCTCGTATAAAACCTTTGGTATCATATGGCGTTATAAAAAACCTGTAGCAGGCATAAGCCCTTTGCAGGAGCGGTCTGGCCGGCCTCGGAACGGCACCTCCTGGCCAGGATCCTGTTTACCTTCTCAGGGGCTATCCTCCCCCTCCCAACATCTATCAATGTACCGACAATATTACGGACCATATTATAGAGGAACCCGTTTGCCTGGATATATATCTCTATCAACGGGGGGCTGGAAACTATATCCAACCTCTTGACGGTTCTGACCGCACCTCTTTTTCTTTTATCACCTGAGCCGCATGAAATCTTTGGTCCCTGTGCGGGGCTTGCCTGGAATGAGGTAAAATCCCTTCTCCCGACTAGATATTTAGCTGCCATTTTCATCTTAGTGATATCCAGATCATAAGAAACAAAGGCGGCGTATCTTTTGAGCAAAGGCGAGCGGGTCTTCCTATTGATTATGGTATATCTATAGAGCTTACCTTTTGCATTGAATCTGGCATGGAAATCCGAACCCACCTCTTCTGCCGAAAGGACGGCGATGTCTTTTGGAAGGTAGCTATTGAGGCCTTTTTCGATATTGCGTAATGGCAGTTCTGAGCGGACTTTAAAATTTGCTGTCTGCGCCTCTGCGTGGACGCCCGCATCAGTCCGTCCGGCGCCTGTCAAACTAATCTTTTCCCCGAAAAGTTTCTTTGCGGCCTTTTCGATCTCTCCCTGGACAGTATTCAATCTTTTGCCCGCACGCTGCCTCTGCCACCCGCAAAACCTCGTACCGTCATATTCAATTTTAAGGCGTATATTACGTGTCACCTGGTTATTAAAAGCTCCGCAATCTGGACTGCATTCAACGCCGCCCCTTTACGCAGATTATCACTGACAATCCAGAGGTTGAGTCCGTTTTCAATAGACTCGTCCTGTCTGATCCTGCCTACAAAACTGGCGTCTTTCCCGGCAGTATCTATTGGGAGAGGGTATTTCTTATTTAAGGGGTCGTCTATGATCTCAACGCCCGGGGCCTTTTTTAGTATTTCGGCTGCCTGTTCAGGGGTGAGTTTTTTTTCGGTCTCGATATTCACCGATTCCGCATGCGAGATTACGACCGGGACGCGCACGCAGGTCGCAGTAATCCCTATAGTGTCATCATTCATAATCTTTCTGGTCTCATTGACCATCTTCATCTCTTCCCTGGTGTATTTATTTTCTAAAAACTCGTCTATCTGCGGGATTACATTAAAGGCTATCTGCGCAGGCAGGACCTTTTTAACCTTATCTGCCCTAGATCGGAAGAGCACACGTCTGAACTCCAGTCACACTGATATATCTCGTATGCCGTCTTCTGCTTGAAAAAAAAAAGAACAAAAACAATAAACAGAAAAAATCTAAAAAACAAAATTACAAACTACACACTTCCTATCAACGCTCCATCCTCACTACCCCATTGCCCACCTCTACAACTTACTAACTAACTTACCACC
>CAJVXD010000017.1 GCA_913009675.1 uncultured bacterium
TGTGATATTTTTTTTTTTCAAGCAGAAGACGGCATACGAGATATATCAGTGTGACTGGAGTTCAGACGTGTGCTCTTCCGATCTCCGTAAGATCTCAAAGGGCTTCCTGGTGACGTCCACCACTGTAGATTCAATCCCTACCTCACTAATGCCTCCGTCTATTATCATATCAACAGTACCTGATATCTCAGATATGACCTCTCCCGCTGAAGTAGGCGGTCTTTCCCCTGATAAATTTGCGCTTGGCGCCGCTAAAGGCACAGATGATGTATCTATCAATCTAAGTGCTATCTTATTGTTTGGCATACGCAGGCCTATCTTTTCTTTTTTGTTGTTAAACGCTACAATAGTCAACGGGCCTGGCCAGAATTTATGGACAAGTCTCTCAGCAGGCATCGAAAGTTCCACCTTGAACTCTTTTAAGCTCTCAAATTTCGCAATATGGATAGTAAAGGGTTTATTCTTAGCACGATCTTTTATTTTATAGAGTCTCTCGATTGCCCTTTTATCCATGTAATTCGCGCCTATACCATATACGGTCTCTGTGGGAAAAACCACAAGTCCGCCTTTTTTAATAACAGCTGCCGCTTCTTTAATCAGATCTTGCTGCGGAAGATCATGGTCTATCTTTATTATTTTAGTCTGCATAATAATGATGCGCAGTCCAAGATACGTGCGCTAAATATAGCAGCGTTCTTTGCACCTGGTTTCCCTATTGCCATTGTTGCTACAGGAATACCTGAAGGCATCTGCATAGTCGAGAGAAGTGAATCCACGCCTTTTAATGCCTTTGTGTAGACAGGGACACCTATAACAGGCAAATCTGTATAAGAAGCTACCACACCCGCTAATGCGGCTGAGGCACCTGCCCCGCATATAAGGACCTTAAGGCCTCTTCCCTCGGCAGATTTGGCGTATTCCCTTACCTTCTCCGGATTCCTGTGAGCCGAGAGAACATTTATCTCATAAGGTATCTTGCATCCCTTCAAAACCTTTTCTGTCTCAGCCATTGTCTCAGCATCAGACTTGCTACCCATTAAAATACCGACCAAAGGTTTATTTTTAGGTGTCATATCGGTTCTCCTTGTTCGAGTTTTTTAATAGCCTTATCTCCTATATCCCGCCTATAATAAATTCCATCGAACCTTATCTTCCTCATGCCTTCATAGGCCTTTTTTTTGGCTGATACGATATCTTTCCCGAGCCCTGCCACACCTAAAACCCTGCCGCCGTTTGTAAAGATCCTTCCCTCTTTAGAGGCGGTGCCTGCATGAAATATCACAATCTCTTTCTCATCTTTAATATTCCCTAACCCATGTATCTCTTTATGTTTTTCATACGCACCCGGATAACCCTTGGATGCAGCGACTACGCACAGGCAAGCCCTTTCGTCCCAGTCAAGTTTCACCTTGTCAAGGGTGCCATCTATGCATGCCGTCAGCACACCCACTAGATCTGACTTTAACCTCGGCAGGATTGCCTGCGTCTCAGGATCTCCAAATCTCACATTGAACTCTAAAACCATAGGCCCGCTCTTCGTAATCATTAGCCCTGCATATAAAACACCTTTGTAGCTCTTGCCTTCCCTTAGAAGTCCATTGATAAGGGGCCTAAAGATATCCGCAATGATATCATTAAATAATTTATCAGAGACCACAGGTGCCGGTGAATAGGCACCCATGCCGCCTGTATTGGGCCCTCTGTCATTGTCAAGAATCCTCTTATGGTCCTGAGACGAAACAAGCGGCAGTATCGTCCTTCCATCACTGAAAATAAGTATGGATACCTCTTCTCCCTCAAGACACTCTTCAAGGATAATCCTCTCTCCCGACCTGCCAAAGATCTTTTTGACCATCATTGACTCTATCGCCTGCCCTGCTTCCTCAATAGTCTTAGCTACAACTACACCTTTGCCGGCAGCGAGACCATCTGCCTTTACAACTATAGGGGCACCTTTCTGTCTTAAATAATCCCTTGCCTTATCCGGGTTATCGAATACCTTAAAATCTGCCGTAGGTATGCCAAATCTTTTCAATGTTTCCTTTGCAAAAACCTTACTTCCTTCAAGCATCGCAAGTCCTCTATCCGGCCCAAATATCTTGAGCCCTGCCTCATTAAACCTATCCACTACACCTTTAACCAAGGGCACCTCAGGGCCTATTACGGTCAAATCCATCTTACTATTTTCTGCAAAAGCCAGAAGCCCATCGATATCATTTGCTTTTATGTGAACGACCTCGGCTATTTTTTCAATACCTCCATTGCCGGGCGCACAGAAGACTCTATCTGCCTTTTCACTCTGTGCTATCTTCCAGACAAGGGCATGTTCCCTCCCGCCAGAACCCACTACAAAAATCCTCACAAGACCACCCCTCTTCTTCCCTTTATAATTTCCCCTATAGTCCATGATTTTAAACCCGAGATTTTTATAATCTTGTGCGTCTTATCGACTTCTTTCCTGCCCACGACCAGTACCATGCCTATCCCCATATTAAATGTGCGATACATCTCTCTATCGCCTAGACCTGCCCTCTTTTGAATCTCTCTGAAAATATCCGGCACCTGCCATAGTCCTTTATATATTAATGGGGATAAACCCTTCGGCAAGACCCGGGGAATATTATCATAAAAACCGCCGCCTGTTATATGAGCCATGGCCCTTACCTTGACCCTCTTCACCAATCGCTGGACAGCCCTGACATAGATCACAGTTGGCCTTAAAAGAATCTTTCCAAAGGCTGTCTTCAATTCACTTTTCTTAAAAACCTTTCTCACCAGACTGAAACCGTTTGAATGAAGACCGCTCGAGCGAATCCCTACAATCCTATCACCAGGCCTAACGCTATGACCGTCTATAATTTTACTTTTCTCAACCACTCCTACACAAAAACCCGCCAGGTCATATTTATCGCCGGCATACATACCCGGCATCTCGGCTGTTTCGCCTCCTATAAGGGAGCACCCAGCTTCACTGCAGCCTCTGACAATACCCTTTAGTATATCCAATGCCTTTTTATTATTCATCCTGCCTGTTGCCAGATAGTCCAAAAAGAAAAGAGGTTCTGCGCCTGTGAGTACTATATCATTTACGCACATGGCAACAAGGTCCACACCTATAGTAGAATGCTCGTTTAATAGATCAGCTATCATAAGCTTCGTCCCTACGCCATCTGTTGAAGAGACCAATATAGGGATTCTGTACTTCTTAGGTATCTTCGCAAGTGCACTAAATCCGCCTATACCGTTAATTATCTCGCTGCGTCTCGTAGCAGCAGCCATCCCTCTGATATCCTTTACAAACCTATCCGATCTATCTATATCTACCCCTGCCTTTTTATAATCAATCATGCTCCAACCTCTTCCAAAGATAACTTCACGCTTTCGTGTGTGTCAGGAAAGCGTGAAGTTAAAGTTTTTGCCTAACGTAATCTACGCCATTTTTAAAGATCTTTACACCATCGCCGAATCTTTTCAGGCCTTCGCGTGTCCATCTTGGGTGCTGCGCGCCCAATATATGTCTTTCAGGATGAGGCATCATACCCAATACCCTGCCTGTTGGATCGCAGACCCCTGCAATCCCCTCAACAGAACCATTAGGATTGTATGGATAGCCTGCAGGCCTACCTTTCTCATCTATATATCGAAATACAATCTGCCTATTCTTTTTTAAAGAATCCATTATCAATCTGCCTCTCGGGATAAACTTTCCCTCACCATGAGCAACGGGTAAATAAATAATTTCTTTTAACCCTTTTGTCCAGACACAATTCGATGCCCGATGTCCGCCACCCGCTACCCGCAAATACGTCCAACGGTCTTCAAACTTACCCGAATCATTATAGCTCAACGTAGCCTCTATCCCATTACCATTTAAACCCGGCAGGATGCCTGCCTTTACGAGCACCTGAAAACCATTACATATCCCTATTATAAGTCTCCCGTCGTCAATAAAATCTTTCAGTTCCTCGCTGAGCCGATATTTCATCTCGTTTGCAAGGATCTTACCTGAAGCAATATCGTCTCCGTATGTAAATCCTCCGGGGATAGCAAGTATCTGGTAATCCTGTAAAGACTTCTCATTCCCTGCAATCTTATTTATATGCACCAAATCTACTAAGGCCCCGCATATATTAAATGCAAATGCGGTCTCCTCATCACAATTTGTGCCGGCTGTCCTTAAGACAATTACTCTTATTTTCTTCATATTTGAAGACGGCTATTTAAGGCATGGCCTTGTTTAAGTCTTTGGCAAGGTCGGACCTTAATCTACCATCGCAAGGGTCTCTGCCATGCCTCTTTCAGTTTATTTATATCAGCATCCATAACTTTCTTACAATCCAATCCATAAATTTTGAGGGCCTTTTTATCCAAAATACAACCTATAAGTCCTATTGGAATCCCTCTCATAACGGCCTCAAATTTTTTCTTGTCCCTCTTTTTTACCTCAACAATAAATCTTGTATTTGATTCCGAAAATAAAATAAGACCGTTTCTTCTCGGCCCCTGAGCCTCAAATGGTACTTCTCCCAGAAATACCTCTGCGCCAAGCCCACCGGAAAATGCCATCTCAGCCAGACTCACGCCAATGCCGCCTTCTGAGCAATCATGGCATGCCTTTACTATGCCGCCCTCGATAGCACTATTCAATCGCTTAAAAACCCGCTTTCCGTATTTAGCGTCTACTCTGGGGACGTTATTCCCTATAATGCCATTTATCATATTGTAATGAGACCCGCCCAATTCGTCATATGTCATGCCTACCACATATATCAGATTCCCTGCCTTCTTAAAGTCCATGGAAATGGTCTTCCTTATATCATCCATCACGGAGACAGCAGAGATTAAAAGCGTCGGAGGAATCGAAATAGATTTGCCGTGCACAGAATATTCATTATTGAGACTGTCCTTACCGGAGATAAAAGGCACACCATAGCCTTTGGCAATATCATAACAACCAAAACTTGCCCTTACCAAATCCCCAAGCCTGTCAGGTTTATCGGTATTGCCCCAGCAGAAATTATCTAAAAGCGCTGTTCTTTTTAAGGCACCGCCCACGGCTATTACCTGCCGCAATGCCTCATCAATACAGGAAGCAGCCATCCAGTAAGGGTCTATGGAGCTATACCTGGGGTTTATGCCGTTTGAAACAATAATACCTTTTTTAGAATTGAACTTTGGCTGGATTATCGCGGCATCGCCGGGTCCGTCATTTTTTACGCCAACCAGGGGTTTTAAAACGCTATGGCCCTGCACCTCATGGTCGTATTGCCTTATGACCCATTCCTTGCTTGAGACATTCCAACTCGAAAGGATCTTTAATAAACTTTTTGCAAGGGTCCCGGGAAAATCCTTTTTAAATTCTCTATGCCGGGGCATTGACCATACTGCCTTGCGCTCAAACCTGGGGAGCCCGTCATGTAAAAATTTCATGTCCAGGTCACATACCATATTCCCCTCATATTTCAATCTTAATCTTTTATCTCCTGTGAACCGCCCTATTACAACTGCCCGAACGTCTTCGGCATTGAATATCTCCGATAACTCAGCTATATTCTCCTCGGGAACAGACAACACCATCCGCTCCTGCGCCTCAGATATCCATATCTCTGTATAGCTAAGGCCATGATATTTTAAAGGTGGTTTTTCTAAATCTACCTCTGCGCCTAAATCCATACCCATTTCCCCAACAGCGCTTGAAAACCCTCCGGCACCGCAGTCTGTAATAGCATTATAAAGACCTCTGTCACGGGCCTTCAGCAATGTATCAGTGAGTTTCTTTTCTGTAATCGGATTTCCTATCTGGACTGCTCCACCTGAAATCCCCCCGGATTCATGCGTAAGCTCTCCCGAAGAAAATGTTGCCCCGTGTATGCCATCCCTGCCTGTTCTACCCCCTATCACAACAATATAATCTCCCGATTGTGCGTCTTTGGACGACTTATCTTTCGGCATAATACCCAGGGTACCGCAATAGACAAGAGGATTTCCGATATAGGCCTCATCAAAAAGCACGGCGCCGTTTGCGGTCGGGATACCCATACGATTACCATAATCCCTCACGCCTGCAACAACACCCTTCATTATCCTTTTGGGGTGCAAGATGGCTTTTGGAATCTTGTCCTGTGGCGTATCCGGCAGACCAAAACAAAATACATCTGTATTCATAATCGGTTTTGCGCCTAACCCAACACCCAATATGTCGCGAATTACACCGCCTATCCCTGTGCCAGCCCCTCCGTAAGGTTCGAGCGCGGACGGATGATTATGTGTCTCGACCTTGAAACATATATTATCTTCGCCGTCGAATTTTATTATACCCGCATTATCCTTAAAAACCGATACGCACCAGGATTTATCCAAATCCTTCGTAACCTTCATAACTGTATTCTTCAATAGATTATCTATTTTTCTATTCCCTAGCGCTATGCTCTCTGCACTATGTCCTATGCCTTTTTCTCTATAATCAATCACTCCCTTGAACGTCTTATGCGCACAGTGCTCTGACCAGGTCTGCGCAATAGTCTCCAGTTCGCAGTCGGTTGGATCTCGCTTTATTTTCTTAAAATATGCCTGTATTTCCTTCATCTCTCTAAGATTTAAAAATAGTTGACCCTTCTTGCTAATCTTCATAAGCTTCTTATCATTCGCTTTAAGAATATCAACTGTTATCAATTTAAATTTATAGCCCCCTTGAGCCTCGAGGCTCAAGGCTCGCCTGTCCCGAGCCCCTCGACTCTGCTCGGGGTAAACGCCGTCGAGGGGAGCCTGCACAACATGCTGTATTACCTTATTGTATAAAAGCCTCTCGCAAATCGTCTTAAACTGCGATCCTGTAAGCCTGCCTTTTATCAGATACCTTTTCTCTGTCTTGATGGATTCTACCCCCTCGATCCCCATATCCCTTATGGCCTTTTTGGCGCTTTCTTCAACAGGATCCATGACGCCCGGGTTATACGCTACCTCAACAACCCGGAACCCCGGACCCCTAACCCGTGAGCCGTGTCTCTTAGGGGAGCCGCAGCCGTCTTCTATCCGGTATTCTTGCGTAACAGGATCGGTCAATAGGCCTTCTGCAATCCTCCGCGCGTCCTTCGCAGATATATTCCCAGAAATAACAAAGACCTGGGAAGTGTTAATTTTCTTAACTCCAACTATGCCCAGGTCTTTAATATCCTTTTTGATCCCTATCGCAAGAGGGTCAAAGATACCTTTTTTATTTTTTATCTCAATCTTCCACTCCACTTTTATTAACTCGCTTCGCTCGTTAATACACAGATAATCACAGACAGCCTTATTTATCTGTGATCATCTGTATCTTTTAATCTGCGTTAATCTGTCTATCAAGCTTTTACTCTCTTAAGAACTTCCTGGTAGGCCTCTTCGATCCTCCCAAGGTCCCGTCTAAAGCGGTCCTTGTCTAATTTCTCATTTGTCTTTTTATCCCATAATCTACACGTATCAGGAGATATCTCGTCTCCAAGAAGGATCCTGCCTTTATACCTTCCGAATTCAAGTTTAAAATCTACGAGTTTAAGCCCGACCTTGTCAAAAAAATCCTTCAGTATCTCATTAATGCTGAAAGAGTAGTCTTTTATTTTCTTCATCTCTTTCGACGTAGCAAGCCCAAGTATTTCTATATGATAATCATTCATTAACGGATCGTGTAGTGCATCATTTTTATAATGATACTCTAAAACAGGGGATTTTAAAACAACCCCTTCTTCTATGCCTAATGCCTTGGAAATCCCTCCTGCCGAGATATTCCTGATGGTCACCTCAACGCGAATTATCTCTAACTTCTTTATAAGCATCTCTCTATCACTTAATCTTTTTACGAAATGCGTAGGGATCCCCTTGGACTCCAACATCTGAAAAAGGGCAGCTGAAATTTCGTTATTTATAACCCCTTTTTCTTTTATACTCCCTCTCTTTGTGGCATCAAAGGCAGTGGCATCATCTTTGAATTCCTGTATTACCATGGCGGGTCGGTCTGTCTCATACAGTATCTTTGCCTTGCCCTCATAGATCTTTTTACCTTTTTTCATGCGTTTAATCCCTTTTGTTATATACCTACTTTCTTAAAAATCCTGTCCACATATTTTGTATAATGCCCAAGATCGAAGAACCGCTCGAGCTCCATTGAGTTTACTACCTTCCTAAAATCCTTGTCCATCCACAGCACTGCCTTGAAATTCTCATTTTTATCCCATACTTTCATGGCGCATCTCTGGACAATGTCGTATGCCTTGCGTCTCTCTACGCCTCTTTTCTCCAGTTCCACCAGGATCCTCCCCGAGAATATAAGGCCTTTTGTCTTTGCAAGGTTATTCCTCATGTTATCAGGATAGACATGCATATTCTGGATGATAAAGGCCATGTCGTTCAGCATATAGTCTAATAAAATCGTGCTGTCAGGTATAATAATCCTTTCGACAGAAGAATGACTTATATCTCTTTCATGCCACAATGCAACGTCTTCCATTCCTGCCATGGCATTTGCCCGCAAGATCCTGGCAAGGCCTGTTATGCGCTCGCACATGACAGGATTCCTCTTGTGCGGCATGGCACTGGAACCTTTCTGGCCTTTTGAAAATGGTTCTTCTACCTCGCGCAATTCTGTTTTCTGCAGGTTCCTTATCTCAACTGCTATCTTTTCAAGCGTCGCGCCGACCACAGCAATCTGCGACATATAATCAGCATGCCTGTCTCTCTGCAAAACCTGGGTGGAGATCTTGGCTGCCTTAAGTCCTAATTTCTTACACACGTAACCCTCGACATAGGGATCGATATTAGAATACGTCCCAACAGGGCCCGATATCTTACCAACGCTTATTATATCTTTTGCTGCTTCCATCCTATCAATACACCTATTTATCTCGTCGAAAAAAAGCGCTAATTTTAATCCAAATGTGGTTGGCTCAGCATGCACGCCATGGCTACGACCGATCATTATGGTCTTCTTATATTTCTTAGCCTTCCTGCGCAGTTCGGTTTTTAACCTCTTTAGATCTTCCAGAATAATGCCGGCGGCCTCTTTCATCATCACTGAAAGGGCTGTATCCAGGACATCGCTGGAAGTAAGGCCCTGATGCATAAACCTTGAGGCCGGACCTATATACTCAGCTATATTATGTAGAAATGCTATTACATCGTGGCGGGTTTCTTCTTCTATCTTCTTTATGCGCTTTACGCTGAACCTTGCCTTTGACTTGATCTTTTGCAGTTCTTTCCTGGGCACCTTCCCAAGATTAGACATCGCCTCACACGCTAGAATCTCTATATCCAGCATCTTCTGAAACTTATTCTCCTCAGCCCAGATATTAGCCATTCTCGGAAGCGAATATCTCGTTATCATAGCAGAGTTAATATACCATATATAGATTTAAATAGTCAACAGAAATTAACTGCATATTGTTGTTATAGTGAGGGTGGACCTCTGTTCAAGATGGGAAGTTAATATAACCCAGGGTGTACCCAAATAGGGCGTCTACTATGACACCTACTATGACACTTAAATTTGGTAGCGGGGCTTGGATTTGAACCAAGGACCTTCGGGTTATGAGCCCGACGAGCTACCGGACTGCTCCACCCCGCGATGTTTGTCTCCGTGTAATATATCAGTATAAAGACCTATATCTTGCCTGTCAATGCTTTTGTTATCGAGCGAAAATAACTTCACACTTTTGTGTATGTTAGGAAAACGTGAAGTTATTTTTTAATGTTCTTGCTGCTCGAACTTGATTGGGATTTCGCCTTGTCGAGCGAGGCCCATTGATTCCCGGGCTATCTTTTCAACATAATCTATGTCTTTCTCGAGCTTCTCTTTTTCTTTATAAAGCCTTACGTTCTCCTGCTCCAGATGTTCAATCTTTCTTTCCAGAGAAATATTCCTGGCCCTAAGTTCCATAAATTTACTATAACCCGGGAGAAAAACAACAAAAAGAGCCAGCCCTATAATTATATACAGCGGTCTTATCCTTATCTTGGCCATGGCAAGTTTGCATAAACGGCCTTCTCGCCTAAATCCTCTTCTATCCTTAAGAGTTCATTGTACTTGCATATTCTCTCTGTCCTGCATAAAGAACCTGTTTTTATCTGGCCCGTGCCCATTGCCACTACAAAATGTGCGATCGTAGTATCTTCTGTCTCACCTGAACGGTGCGATACCACAGCACCAAGGCCATTATTCCTGGCCAGATCAATCGCTTCAATAGTCTCGGTAATAGTGCCTATCTGGTTAAGCTTGATAAGGATTGAATTTGTAACCCCTTTATCAATACCTATCTTCAGACGTTTCGTGTTTGTAACAAACAAATCGTCCCCTATGAGCTGTATCTTTTTACCCAGTCTATCAGTCAGGATCTTCCAGCCTTCCCAGTCATCCTCAGCCAGGCCATCTTCTATGGAACATATCGGGTATTTAGCAACCCAACCTTCATAGAAATCTACCATATCTTGAGCAGTCTTCTCGGGTATATCTTCTGTCTTTAAGACATACCTGCCATTTTTATAGAAAGAACTCGCGGCAGGATCCACGGCAAGGAATACATCCTTTCCTGCTATATAGCCGGCCTTTTTTATTGCCTCGAGAATAACCTCTATTGGTTCCTCGTTCGATTTTAAGTTAGGCGCAAAGCCTCCTTCGTCGCCAACAGCGGTTGAAAGACCTTTGTCCTTAAGGATCTTTTTAAGATTATGAAAGACCTCTGAACCCATCCGAAGACCCTCTGAAAAACTCTTCGCACCCTTTGGCACTATCATAAATTCCTGTATATCCACATTGTTATCTGCATGAGCGCCGCCGTTCATAATGTTCATCATGGGGACAGGCAGTATATGGGCCTTTTCCCCGCCAAGGTATCTATAGAGAGGTACCCTTCTGAAATTAGCCGCTGCCTTTGCCGCTGCCACTGAAACCCCTAAGATTGCATTTGCTCCTAAGCGAGATTTGTTTTCGGTGCCGTCCAGCTCAATCATTGCCTTGTCCAGAGATGCCTGATCTGAAGCATCCTTCCCTTTTAATGAGGTGCCCAATTCTTTATTTACATTTGAAACTGCCTTTAAAACCCCTTTTCCCATGTAGCGCTTTTCATCTCCGTCCCTTAATTCCACTGCTTCATGTTCGCCTGTTGAAGCCCCACTGGGAACAGCGGCCCTGCCCATCACGCCTGATTCCAATACAACATCAACTTCCACAGTAGGATTCCCCCGGGAATCCAGGATCTCTCTGCCTTTTATGGTTCTAATCGCCGTATCTTTTGACATGGTAGCTAATCCCCCTTTCATATTGTTAACGGAAGAATATAATAGCACGCCATATCTTCATTGTCAACACGGATACCATCTCTATGTTGACACTCATATATTATTATGATATACTCTATGCACAATAATTTAAGGAGAATAAAAAATGACCATCCTGACATTGCGCAGATTCAAGATGTATCTTATGATGCACTGGATCAAGATTGCCATCATCTTTGCCATAGCATTACTTCTGGCATTGGCCGTATGGGGCATGGCATCTCTTGAATCCTTCTACCGGCACCTAACCCTTGCGCAATTACCTTTAAGTAAGATCGGAAGAGCGTCGTG
>CAJVXD010000018.1 GCA_913009675.1 uncultured bacterium
CCTTTCCAAACATGTATAAACCAAGGGTCATCTGGGTGGGGATCGATAAGGGCTCGGATAACTTAAAACTCTTAGCCGGCCAAATAGAAAACAAGCTGGAAAAATTAGGTTTTGCAAAAGAAAAGCGTGACTATAAAGTCCATCTCACGCTCGGAAGGGTCAAGTCCTTAAAAAAGATAGCCCAGCTCGCAAGTCTTATCCGGAAAATAAACTTTCAGCCAATAGACGAAATCAATATCGAAAAACTATCCCTCTTCCAAAGCACCCTTACTCCCAAAGGGGCAATCTACGCTGACTTAGCACATCACCTCTTTAAAAAACCTCTTTAAAAAATAACCATGCACTTTTGTGGATGTCATAAAACTCTGAGGTTGTTTGAGATTAGAAGATCCTGCAGACAATCTGGAGTATCAGATTCGTATAGATACCTGCCGCTATATCATCCAGCATCACACCTAGACTCCCGCTCAACTTCTCCAGTTTGTTTATAGGGCTCGGTTTGACTATGTCAAAGAATCTAAAGAGCAGAAAAGCAGAGATGACGTACCCTATCCCTGCAGGCAAAAGAAATAAGGCGACCAGCATCCCTGTAAACTCATCTATTACTATCTCGTGTGCATCCTTTCTATTAAAAAGTCTTTCAGCCTTTCCGGAAGTCGCCAGCCCAAGGATAAGACATACAACAATGATTATACCCATCAAATACGGATTATCCTTTATAAAAAAATATAAAAACAATGCCGCAAGACTCCCTATTGTGCCGGGTGCCACAGGAAAATAGCCTATGTAAAAAACACTTGCTGCTATCTTGTACAAACGATTCAGGCCCTTCACTTGACCCCCATAAATATAGATCTGTTCTTCAACATAAAGGATATACCTGAGGTAATCGTCATCAACACGGTAATCAACATGAGCACAAAGACGCCTTCCCGATAATAGCCTATATAATGAAATGTAAAGCCCGAATCCCTGATTATTAGAAATATCAATATAGACAATACCGCTACGATCTGAGAAACCGTTTTGTGTTTCCCTGCTATCTCTGCAGACAAGACCTTCTTTTTAGACAGGGCTAGTATCCTTATGCCTGTGATAACCAGCTCCCTTGCAATAATTACCATCACCATCCATGCCGGGATTATCTCCATCTCGACAAAGGCAAGGAATCCTCCAATGATCAGGATCTTGTCCGCAATCGGGTCCATTATTCTTCCAAAATCCGTAACAGAATTTCTCTTTCTAGCGATAAGCCCGTCGTAATAGTCCGTGATAGAGGCTATTAAAAATATCGCGAGCGCAAAAAACTTAGCACCCGGGCCCTTGATAAACAAAAAAAATATAAAAAAACAGGCCAATATTATACGTGATATGGTCAACTTGTTTGGAAGATTCATCTATCTCCGTCTACTTATGTTGTCTTCTCTGCACGAGCGGGGCCGAACCTTAACCACTACAAGGCTCTCCCGACAGGTCGTACTCATATGTATCGGTTATGCGAACATTACAGAACTCACCTATCTCTAAACCTTTACCCTTTACATACACTATGCCGTCCACCTCCGGCGCATCATACTCGGTCCTGGCTATATAATAATCCCCTTCTCTCTCTTCAACTAACACCTTTAATATCCGGCCATTGAAACCTTTATTAATCTCCTGCGATATCTCTTGCTGCAGCAACATCACCTGATCGAAACGCTCCTCTTTCACCTTCTCCGGTATCTGTCCCTTAAATTTATACGCCGGTGTCCCTTCTTCTCTAGAATACCTGAAAAGTCCCAATCTTTCAAATCTAATCTCTTTTATAAATGCCAAAAGCTCCTGGAATTCCTTTTCTGTCTCACCCGGAAACCCGACAATAAACGAACTGCGCAATGCCACATCAGGGACCTCTCTCCTAATATATCCTATCAATGAGATAATGTCCTCCTTCGTGCCCTTACGCCCCATCTGTTCTAATATCCTATCATTTATGTGTTCAATGGGCAGATCAAAGTATCTACATATGTTTTTACTATCTCGGATTATCTTTATTACATCCCTTTTTAAATTTGCAGGATGGGTATAAAGAAGCCTTATCCAGTTTTGTTTTGAAAGATTATCTAGCCCTTTTAGTAACCCGCCCAACCTTTCATAGACTGAAGTGTCCTGCCCTACCAGGATTATCTCTTTAACACCCTTCCTGACTAAGTCCCCGGCCTCTTTTAGGACTGAGCTTAAATCTCTATCCTTGTATGGCCCTTTTAAATAGGGTATTATACAATAGGTACATCTATTCCTGCATCCTTCCGAAATCTTGATATATGCGTAATGAGCCGGGGTTAATCTACAGCTAAGATCATCCTTGAAGACGGGAAGCACCCCCCTGAATTCATCTATCTCCTTAAACCCTTTTTTTAATTCTTTCATGTATCTCTGCGTAAGGCACCCTGCCACTATTATTCTTCTTATATCACCATCCTTTTTAGCATCTATCAACTTTAAAATAGTATCTATTGATTCTTTCTTCGCATCCTCGATAAATGCGCACGTATTAACAATTACTGTGTCAACACCAATCGCATTGTCCTTAAACCGATAGCCTTTGTTCCTAAACTCTGACATAATATACTCTGAATCAACAAGATTCCTTGGACAACCTAAGCTTATTATAGTGAATGTCTTTGCCATAAAAAAAAGAGGGGCACGCCCCTCATAAAAGCCTACAGCTCAAAATCTGCAGCTTACGGCTTTATCCCCTCCTTCGTAACAATAATCGTCTTCTTTTCACCCTTTTTACCTGGGCGGCCAAGATCCCTCCCGTTGAGTTTCAAGTCCACCCCTCCTGCATTGCCCAATTCCAACCGTATCTCTTCTTTTGCCCTCCATATATCGCTATGTTTTTTCTTTAATACTCCACTAAAAAAAAGTTTTCCGTCGCTTACTACCTGAATCCATGTATTATAAGATGCTATAATCTCTAGCTCAATCCCCTCTGTCTTCTTAATCCCTGCAGCTACAGGGATGATTTTGGGCCGTTTCTTCTTTGGTAAAACAAGCTTTTTAGATAGATTTGGTTGTTTGGTCTTTTGCCTTCGGGCAAGCTCTGTTTTATGTTTTCTCGAAACGTTTCTCATGAACCGGCCTATGTTCACAAAGCCAAAAAATAATACCCACAAACCAAAAACAACCACTAGGCCGCTGCCTATAAATCTTTTATGCTTAATAAACCATTCGCAGGCAGAAGCCTTTTCCCCTTTTATTGCCAGAACAGGGGGGTCTTTGAGGGGGCCTGCTGTTAGAAATCCCTTCACTGTCCCTTCATCCATTGCCTCCAAGAACTGAGAATAGGACCTGACAAAGGTCCTTGCGTAAAATGGTGAAGAGATTTCATGCAACCTGTCGCCTTCTATAATAGACAGGATTTTTTGGGGCATGCGAGTCCTCTCTGAAACTTCCTTTATAGATAGATTCTTTGATTCTCTTATTTTCTTAAGGGTTTTGCCTAAAGATTCGGGCATATAAAAAATCCCAATTGGAACCAACGGTTGTGACAAACTATATTGACTATCCCGTGTTTTCCTCTGAAGATCCCTCTCCGGTCTTGTATTCCCCTATCAATATCTCTCGGGGTTTACTTCCTCTGAACGGGCCTACTATTCCCTCTTCTTCCATCGCATCTATCAATCTTGCTGCCCTTGTATACCCCAGCCTAAGCCTCCGTTGCAGCATCGAAACAGATGCCTGCCCTGTCTCAAGAACCATCTTTACCGCCCGATCAAAGAATTCATCCTTTTCAAAGCCCACTTTACAGGGGACGCTCTTTTTCTGCTGCTCTAATATCTCGCCGTTGTAACTCGGCCCTCTTTGTTTCTTCACCATTTCAACAACCCGTTCTATCTCAGGGTCTGTAAGGAGTGTGCCCTGGGTCCTTATGGGTTTTGCGTTCCCTGGCTGTAAAAACAACATATCTCCCTTGCCTAGCAATTTATCAGCACCGTTCATGTCCAGCACTGT
Organism: uncultured bacterium; assembly: GCA_913009675.1. Lineage (GTDB taxonomy): Bacteria > Omnitrophota > Gorgyraeia > Gorgyraeales > Gorgyraeaceae > CAJVXD01. Next base: position 4,000 of record CAJVXD010000018.1, read on the forward strand.
CCTTGAATCAACCTTGGATGCCACCTTAAAAGAGATCCTGGCAGGAAAGTTGGCCTTTATTACTCCTGTAACTACGTCTACGGACGGCCTCTGTGTTGCAAGTATTATATGTATACCGACCGCTCTTGAAAGCTGGGCAAGTCTTGTAATTGCATTTTCCACATCCTCCTGGGCTACGATCATAAGGTCTGCCAGTTCATCTATTATAACTACAATGTAAGCAAGCTTTTCTTCACTCTTTTTATTGAATACGTCTATATTCCTTGCGGCTATCTTAGCCAACATCTTATATCTTTCTTCCATCTCGTTTACCACCCATTCGAGCGCGCCTGACGCCTTTTTTGAATCAGTCAGCACGGGGCACAAAAGATGCGGCAGGTCATTGTAAATAGCAAGCTCTACCATCTTGGGGTCTACCATTATAAACTTTAATTCATCAGGGGTGGCATTATAGATCATGCTCATTATCAAGGAATTCACGCATACGGTCTTTCCCGAACCCGTGGTACCGGCTATTAACAGGTGCGGCATATCTCCCAGATCAGCCACAACAGCCCTTCCTGATATATCCTTACCAAGTGCTATAGTCAGCTTTGAAGAGGCCACCTTTTTTTGATATTCCCGCGACTCCAATAGTTCCCTTAAATAGACAAGGGACGTGCTTTGATTGGGCACCTCTATACCCACCGCTGACTTCCCGGGTATGGGGGCCTCTATCCTTACAGTCGAGGCCTTCATGGTAAGCGCTATATCGTCGCTCAACACAGTAATCTTATTGACCTTCACTCCCGGGGCAGGCTGCAATTCGTACCTGGTGATAACCGGCCCTTTACTTATATTTAGGACCTTTGCCTCTATATTAAAATCCCGCAGCGTATCCTCAAGGATCCTTGCGTTGGCCTCCAGGTCCTCGCTAAAGAGATTCTCGGATTCCAGAGAAGGTGAATTTAATAAATCCACCGTTGGTAATTTATAGTCGCCGACGACCCTTGGCGTAATCCTTAGCGGTTTTTTAATGCCTGGGTTTGGAGCTGGTCTTGTCCTTGGCAGGCTGACATTAGGCAATGTGGGCCGTTCTAGTTCCTTATCCGGCCCCTTCTTTACTCCTTCGTGTCTCCCCTTTTCCATCTTGACCGCCGGCCTTAATCGCGGGGGGTGCTTGAGTTCCTTTTTCCTTTTGGACAACTCTTTTTTCTCCAATCTGCTTCTTTTTAATCTTCCGAGCAGATTCCATGTACGCACAAAGATAAAGGAAAACAACGGGATTACCAAAAACTCGGTGGCAACCATAAACGCCAGGATGGTTAAGCTCAAGGTTATGATATATCCGCCCACCTTACCGAAATATCCTACAAGAAAATCCGAAAGGAACAATCCTATAACCCCGCCTCGCTGGACCACCAATACGGAATCGTCACCTGCTGTCAGACTAAAAAACGCTGCACCTGCAGAAAACAACAACACTATGCCCAGGAATCTGAAAACTGCCCTTTGTTCCAGCCTCCCGGCTAAAAGCCCAACTCCCCAGATAAGACATAAAAAAGGAATAAAATAGCCCGCATATCCCACGGTCTTAAAAATAAACCATGCAAAATAGGCCCCTGCTACACCAACATAATTTCTTATATGCAAGTTGACACTGGATGTTTCAAACCGGATATCGTAAGGGGTATAGGAGATCATTGCAGCCAATAGAAGTAATGCGAGGGGGAATAAACCGAAGGAAACTATGAGGTCTTTCTTGTTTTTCATCTTATTCGATTAGAGAAGTTTTATAACTATTATAGAAATCCTAGGACCAAGACCCCGACTAACATACAATACGCGCCAAACCAATGCAGTTTATTTTTATATACTATCCTCAATAACAATTTTAATGATAAAACCCCCACAATACAAGAAACAATAAAACCCACAAGATAATTTGGATTAAAACCTATAAGGCTGGCGTCTTTTATCTTTAACAAAAAAGCGCCTATAATAGCAGGTATGCACAATAAAAATGAAAACCTTGCAGCAGCACTGGGATCAAGTCCAAGGAATAATCCTGTAGAAATAGTCGTTCCGCTCCTCGATATACCTGGCAAGGTAGCTATACCTTGCACCAGCCCTATTATAACTGCCTTCGCACCTGAGAGAGGACCCGTTGTGCCAAATCTCAGAAAACCCCCCAATACAAGCCAGACACCTGTCAATATAAGCATTGCCCCGACAAACTTTACATTGCCGAATGCAGGTTCGACCCTTTTCTCAAAGAGCACAACAAAGGCTACTGTCGCTAATGTCCCTATTATAACAAAAAAGGCTGTCTTATTTTTTATGGTAATTGCATCGATTATATCTCTCCAGAAGACAATGAATATCGCAACAAGGGTTCCCAGATGTAGAAATATATCAAAAAATATCTGCGGACCTTGCAACCCTATCAATCGGTGAAGGATGACGAGGTGGCCTGAGCTCGATATCGGCAGAAATTCAGTCACACCTTGCACTATACCGGAAATTACGGCTTCAAAAAAACCCATAGGAAACTCTATGTTCGTACTATTCAAAAATAATCTTACGCTTTTGTATGTGTCATGAAAGTGTAAAGTTATTTTTATCTAAGCTCCTGCAGGCCCTGCTGTAATCTATATTATTCAACCGCCTGCTTTATGCTCAGGTTGAGCCTGCCCATTTCGTCTATCTTGATAAGCTTTACCTTGACCTTATCGCCTACCTTTACAATATCCTCTGCATTTTTCACGAACTTATCCGATAATTCTGATACATGTATCAGGCCTTCCTTACCGGGAAATAGTTCGCAAAATGCTCCGAAATTCATGAGACGCGTAATCTTACCTTCAAACACCGTGCCAATTTCGAGCTCCCCTGTTATACCTTTTACCGCCTCCAAGGCCTTTTTTATAGCCTCTTCACTATCCGAAGCAATGGACACCTTGCCCTCATCGTCAACCTCAATGGCCGCTCCCGTATCCTGTATGATCTTCTTTATAACCTTCCCCCCAGGACCTATTAAATTCCTGATTTTGTCCTTATCTATCGTAATAGTTACTATCTTGGGAGCGTATTCGGAGATATCCTTACGAGGGCTTTTTATCGCCTCCAGTATCTTATCCAAGATAAAGGACCTTGCGGGTCTTGCCTGTTCCATTATCCTTTTTATCAATTCAATCGTTATGCCCTCTATCTTTAGATCCATTTGAAGTGCGGTAATACCCGTATCCGTGCCCGTAACCTTAAAATCCATATCCCCGAAATGGTCCTCAACCCCGGCTATGTCAGTTAAGATTGCGGTATCGTCTCCTTCTTTTACTAAACCAAGGGCGATACCTGAAACAGGCTTCCTTATAGGCACACCTGCATCCATCAAAGAAAGCGTACCGGCACAGACAGTAGCCATGCTGCTGGAACCATTTGACTCCAGGATATCGGATACAACTCTAATTGTATAAGGAAAGCTTTCGTCAGAAGGTATGATCGGTTTAAGGGCCCTCTCTGCCAGGGCACCATGTCCTATCTCGCGCCTTCCAGGCCCCCTTGCAGGCCTTACCTCCCCCACGCTAAAGGGAGGGAAATTGTAATGCAACATAAAAGTCTTGAATCTTTCACCCTCAAGGGCATCGAGACGCTGTTCATCCTGGCCTGTTCCTAATGTCGTTGTGGACAGGCTCTGGGTCTGACCCCTTGTAAAGAGGCCGGAGCCATGCGTCCTAGGAAGAACCCCAACCTCACAGGTTATAGGCCTTATATCTTCAAATCCCCTGCCGTCAATCCTCTTCTTTTTCCCCACGATAAAACTCCTGATAGTTTCTTTTTCGACCTTTGTCAGGGCCTTTCCTATATCTAACTCTTGCACAGATTCATCCTGGGCCTTTATCTTTTCTGTAACCTCTCTAGTCAATGCCTCCAATGCCTCTTCCCTTTTTTCCTTTACAGGAACGGAATTTAATCTTTCCAATTCGGCCAGAGACAGGTCCTTAACCTTTTCGTATAATTCACGAGAAACAAGTTTCAACTCCGGTTCAAGTTTTTGTTTCCCGCACTTTTTTTGCAGTTCTTCTTGTAATTCGATAGTCTGCCTGATATAGTCCTGTGCAAACTTTATTGCCTCAAGCATCTTCTCTTCCGAGAGCTCATTGGCGCCTGCTTCAAGCATTATAATCCTATCCTTAAACCCCACTGCTACCAGATTCAAGGTACTCGTCCCAAGCTCTTCAAATGTAGGATTTACAATAAACTTATCGTCTATAATTCCGACCCTTACTGCGCCTACGGGTCCCGGAAATGGTATATTTGAGATAGCAAGGGCACATGAGGCGCCTATGACAGCTGGTATATCAGAATTGTTCTGGCCGTCGCTTGAAAGTACTATCGCAAATATCTGCACATCATTCATGAACCCTTTTGGGAAAAGAGGTCTTATAGGCCTGTCTATGAGGCGCGCCGTCAAGATTTCTTTTTCAGTAGGTCTTCCTTCACGTTTAAAATATCCTCCCGGTATTTTACCCGCGGCATAGGTCTTTTCCTGATATTCCACCATAAGAGGAAAAAAGTCTATACCCTCCCGAAGTTTTTTGGAACATACAACTGCAACCAGGACTACTGTGCCTCCATATTGCACACAAACTGCACCATTTGCCTCTTTGGCCATCTTTCCTGTTTCTAGTATTAGGATCTCTCTGCCTATCCTTGCTTCAATCTTCATTTAAACACATCCTTTCCTCGTTGAGCCTTCAGCTGTCAGCTATCAGCTCTCAATGACTGAAAACTTATGGCCGATGGCTGAAAGCTCTGTTATGTTACACAATACAACAAAAAAGCGGACTTACAGACCCAGCGCTTAATTTACTCAAACCTTGACCTGCCAGGTCTTTAAATCCGCTTTCCATTTATTTTTTTAATTTCAGCTTCTCCGTCAGCTCGCGGTATTTTTCGGTATTCTCTCTCTTTAAATAACTCAGAAGCCTCTTTCTCTGGCTGACCAAGCGCAAAAGGCCTACCCTGGAATTAAAATCCTTCTTATGAACCTTGAAATGCTCGGTTAGATTATTAATCCGTTCGGTAAGCAATGCCACCTGTACGCTGCAGGAACCGGTATCATTTTCGTGTTCCGCAAAATTCTTTACGAGCTCTTCTTTTTTTTCTTTTAATAATGCCACTTTTTATTTACCTCCAAGGTCAAATTATACTATCTTTTATAAATAAGGTCAAGCAAATTAATTTGCACAATGTCAACCTCGTGAATCCAATCTTTTTTCAAAATTAACCTTATCTACCGACTCACTTGGCTTTCATTTTGTATGCCTTTTGAAGGGCAAAGTAGAACGGAGCGGGTGAACGGGATCGAACCGTCGTAGCTAGCTTGGAAGGCTAGTGCTCTACCATTGAGCTACACCCGCAAAATTTTCTCACGGGGCCCCCTACTAGAATACATTAAGAGCCGAGGGACCTACATGTCTAATAGTCCTTCTGTCCCTCGCAGCATAAATGCAAGCGAGGCGCGCATTTTAGCTGCTGAAGTATCTGAACCCTATTCATTTGCTTTCAGGTCCTTCGCTACGCTAGGAGGCTCCTATTCGTCGCCTCATTACGCTTGCTCAGGATCAAAGCCGCCTTCGGCTATTCTTAAGGTCCTTCGCTGTACTATGAGGCTCCTATCCGTCGCCTCATTACGCTTGCTCAGGATCAAAGCCGCCTTCGGCAGCTTTGGTGGGCAGAGGAGGATTCGAACCTCCGTAGGCGCGAGCCATCAGATTTACAGTCTGACCCCTTTGGCCACTCGGGTATCTGCCCAAATTTGCGAAGCAAATTTGATCCTGAAGCGGCGTTAAATAATCCGACGAATAGAAGGATTATAGCCGCTGAAGGACCTTCTGCCTTACTGCGAAGCAAATTTGATCCTGAAGCGGCGTTAAATAATCCGACGAATAGAAGGATTATAGCCGCTGAAGGACCTCCTGCCTTACTGCGAAGCAAATTTGATCCTGAAGCGGCGTTAAGTCCGCTGGAGGCGGATAGGCGCTAAAGAACCTATTTCACTGTACAAGCTTTATTGCTTCTGCCAACTTCTCTAATATATCACTCGCTATAAGACTGACTTCACCTTTTTCCCTGGCTGCTAAGCCACCGGCAAGGCCATGGACATATACGCCTAACCTTGCTGCGTCAAAGACCTTCAAACCTTGAGCTAAAAAACCTCCGATAACACCTGTTAAAACGTCACCGCTGCCTGCACTCGCCATACCAGGATTCCCGGTCTTATTTATATAGTCTCTATTTCCATCGGTTACTACTGTGTCTGCACCTTTTAAAATCACTACAGTATTATAATTATTTGAAAATTTTTTTGCAACACCTAATCTATTTTTCTGTATATAATTTAAGTCTTTTTTAATAAGACGGGACATCTCACCAGGGTGAGGCGTAACTATGCACATTCTCTTTGTTTTTCTTAAAACAGATACATCGCCCGCGATTGCATTTAATGCATCGGCATCGATTACCATTATCTTTTTTATAGAGGGGATAAGTTCCTTTATCAATCTTTGAGTTTCTAGATTACGGGAAAGGCCTGGGCCCAATATTGTTACATCATGCTCATTGGCTCTTTTTAATATCTCTTTTTTTGCTTTCAACGACAGGGTACCTTCCCTTGTTCCAGCTAAAGGGCAGGTCATTACCTCTGTCAGTTTTATCTCCATTATAGAATTTAGAGATATCGGTATACCAAGTGTTGCAAGGCCTGCACCACCGCGCAAGCAAGCGTTGGCACATAATGCTGCTGCTCCTGTCAACCCTCGTGCTCCAGCGAGGATAAAGATATGGCCATAGTCACCCTTATGACTATCCCTTTTTCTCCTCTTTAAAAACCCTTTAAATTTCATGATAAATAAGCACGTTCAGATTTAAGGTCTTACTTTAAAAATAAAACTACCTGTCCTTTCTCCATAGTATTGCATTGCTTACAGCGTAATTTTCTGTATGTGACATACTAACGATAATGTTCCCCAAACAATTCTTCGCGGCAAACTCCTTTGCCTTGGCATGCAAGACTATCTCAGGTTTTCCTTTTGAATCATTGAGCACTTCTATATTCTTTAACTGTATGCCTATCTTTGTGTCGCCAAATGCCTTCAAAACAGACTCCTTACACGCAAATCTTGCCGCTAGACTCTCATGGGAAAACTTTTTTCTATTTGCGTAATCCAGCTCCCTTTGCGTAAACACCCTCTTTAAAAAACGCTCCCCCCATGTATCGAGTGCCTTTTTTACCCGCTCAACCTCTACAATATCAATACCGCTGCCAACTATCATCTTAGCAATGCCTTCATCTCTTTGACCGCCCTGTAAAGGCCTACGAATACGGCCCGAGATACTATTGAGTGGCCTATATTCAGTTCATTCACGCCTTTTACCATTGCGATCCTTTTTACGTTACCATAATTGAGCCCATGGCCTGCAGATCGGAAGAGCACACGTCTGAACTCCAGTCACACTGATATATCTCGTATGCCGTCTTCTGCTTGAAAAAAAAAAAACACACTACTACA
>CAJVXD010000019.1 GCA_913009675.1 uncultured bacterium
TTAGAGTCATGTTATTTTTTTTTTTTTTTTGTTTTGTATTTTTTTTTTTAATGATACGGCGACCACCGAGATCTACACTCTTTCCCTACACGACGCTCTTCCGATCTGCAGCAATCGAAAGAATAATAAGAACCAGCAGTAAAGTGATTATTGTCTTTGCGTGCTTCATTCTCTATCTCCTTGATGCTACCTATTTTACCGCCAAATAACAGCTTATGCAAATATAAATTCTGCTACTGATAGAAACCCTGTCCCTTTTTTGCTTTTCTCATCAAATAATTGCATGGCCTGAACCGTTCTCTCTCGTCTCCTCTTTCCATGGCCTCAAGCCCTCTCACTATATTATCAATACCGATACAATCCGCATATCTCAAAAGGCCGCCTCGAAAGGCAGGAAACCCTGTCCCCATGATCATCCCTATATCGACCACCCGAGGCCTATCTATTACCTCTTCCTCAAGACACCTCGCCGCCTCATTTATCATAATATAAATCAGCCTCTTAAAGGCCTCTCCGTCGGAGATTAGCCTGCGGCCGGGGTCTTTGATAAAACGATAGATGCGATGATTCGATGTCCTCCTCCGCCCCCTATGAATATAAAATCCGGCCCTCGTCTTTTTACCCATCAAGCCCTTTCCCTTCACCTTTCCAAGGATGGAGGAAACCCGCATCCTGGTGCCATAGCTGGCCTGCAATATCTTCAGGACATCATGAGTTACGTCGACCCCTATCTCATCAATAAGTTCAATCGGCCCCATTGGCATGCCAAACCTGCGCATAATCCTATCAATGTCTTCTATCCGCAGGCCCTCCTCTATCAAAAATGCTGATTCGTTTAAATAGGGAAGGATAATCCGGTTTATCAAGAATCCGGATATGTCCTTTACTATTATAGGGGTCTTGCCTATTCTCCTCGCAAATGATATGGCCGTTGCCATAGTCTTTTCGCTGGTCATGGGAGACCTTATAATCTCTACCAACCTCATGCGGCCGACAGGATTAAAAAAATGCATACCGACTACCCTTTCAGGCACGGAGGCAGGCCCGGCTATCTTCAGAAGGGAAAACGAAGAGGTATTTGTGGCAAGTACTGTATCGTGGGAGACAATCCGGCTGATCTCTTTAAAGACCTGCTGTTTGATATTTAGATCCTCCGATGCTGTCTCTATAATGAGATCCAGGTCTTTAAAAGAACTATATGTAAGCGAGGGATGGATCAGTCCGATCTTATAGTCAAGCTCCTGTTTTTTAAGTTTTTTTCTCTTTAGGTCGTATTTAAAGAGGCCCCTTGTTTTCCTGATAGCCTTTTTTAATGCGGTACAATCTGCGTCCTTTAGTTCTGTCGGGATGCCGTAATAACTCAAAAGCCTGGCAATCCCTTCGCCCATCACGCCTGCACCTATAACCCCGCATTTATTAATCACAGCTGGTTTTACTGCAGGATCCACCCACTGGAATTTCTCAAACTCTTCTTTCAGATAGGACACCCTTATCAGATTCTTTGATGTCTCCAGAGGGACCAATTCACTAAAGGCCTCGCCTTCTATCTGAAGGCCTTTCTTGATATCCAGGCCATAACTCTGCCTCATTAGATCAATGATCTTAAGGGGGGCAGGGTAAAACCCCTTTGTCCTTTTGATTGTATCCCTCTTTAGCCGGCCAAAAATAATGGCCCTGCAGGGGGCAATATGCTCGAAAGCCCTCCTCAAGGCACCCTTCTTTTGACTCCTCTCTAACTCTATCTTGCCCTCATTATCCTGGATCCTGCGGACGAAATCAATGCAATCATTGACTGATGTCTCTTCGGGAAACAATCTATCTACGAGACCGCATTCCAGGGCCTTCTCCGCCCCAATTATCCTGCCTCTAAGGATCATATCAAGGGCAGGCGCAAGCCCGATAAGTCTCGGAAGCCTTTGTGTCCCTCCCCAGCCAGGGAGTATCCCCAATCTCACCTCGGGAAATCCTATCCTAACCTGCTTGCTTAAAGCGGCCCCCCTATATCTACAGGCCAGGGCTAATTCCAATCCGCCGCCAAGACACGCCCCATTTATAAGAGCCACTGTCACTAAATCCAGGGCGTAGAGCCTCTCCATGATCCCTTTGCCTAAATCAGCCAGATGCCTGGCCTCCGTACCCGATCTTATACGTTCGATCTCTTTTATGTCTGCGCCGGCAATGAAGATGTCTTTTTTTGTGCTTGTAATGATAAGTGCCTTTAGGTCCTCCATTGCGGTGAGCTCGTCTATTATCCTGGAAAGATCGCGCATTGAGTCTCCGCTCAATATGTTTATCTTTGAATCAGGCCTGTCAAATTCCAGGATCGCTAATCCATCTTTTATCTTTAAGGTTAAAGCGCTCATCCTTGATAACTACCTGGTCTTTGCAGCTGCATTGACCCGGCCTATTTTTTCCCGTTTCCAAAACCATCTTCTGATGCGCGTCTGGAACTTATATCTTCTTCTGCACAGCTTATTTCTTATAAGTTTCATATATCCGACCCCTCTCTCTTACAATACCTTAAATGCCCTGAGATATGCGCATTCGCTGCGACCCCACCAGCCCTGATGCAGCATATCGCGCATTGGGACGCACAAGACAGGCTCTCTGCTGGTGGTCTTTCTCAGGCCAACACACCCCTCATATATATCACAAAGATATAAGCCATTGTCCTCTTTTCGCAGGTAGTTCGCAGGGATTGCCTTCCTTTGCGCCGCAGCAGGCGCCACAGCGCTTACACAGGGCTTCGTATTCCAGATGTTTTCTTTTCTGGCTCTCGTTGTACAGCAATCTATCCATTCAACGACTCGATTATTTTGCCCGTCATAATGCTGTCGGCTACAGGGTCAGGACTTTCATTGATTATCGTAATATCTATATCCCTTCTCAATATCTCCTTTATCAACGGTGCAATAGCCTTCCTATCTGTTTTGAGATGCCTTCTTTCCCCCTTTTTAGTATATTGTATGCCTGAAAAATGGGAATGTATATGCTTTATTGCCTTTAGTTTATCCAGGACTCTGCCATAATCTATGGTTCCTCCCCTCGCCAGAAGGTGTGCGAAATCTACGCACAATTCAGCACCGGTCTCTCGCCTCATCCTTAAAAGCTCATCCAGATCTCCGAATTGTGAGATCTTACCTGTTGTCTCGGGCGCCAAGAGTACGGCCCATCCCTTCCTCCTTAGCTCACTCAAAAGCCCCTTGGTCTCTTTCTTTATTATATCGTAAATCTCCCGGCTTGTCCTATCCTGATAGAATCCGGCATGAAACACGACATATCCTGCACCAAGCCAATGCGCCTTTTCGCAGGCCTCAAGGACCCTGGTTATGGAAGAGCGTTTTTTATCCTTTGCCTTAGAGGCAAGATTTATATAATAGGGGGCGTGGACAGAAAGGGATATATCAAAACCCCTGGCTATCTCCCCTATCCTCTTTGCTTCATCATTGGACATCCTGACGCCATATGTAAATTCCACTTCCATGGCATTTAAACCTAAACTCTTTAGCATCTCGAGCCCTTTTTTATTCCCCAATCCTCCTGAACCGGCAGGCCCTATCCTTATCATAACTCGTTATCCCCTCATTAATCCAGATGCCTTGAATGCACCGAAATAACCTTTCCTTCGGAAATAATATCTTCTATCTTCCGCTTAATCCACCCCTTGATCAGATGCCTGGTAAACGGTATCAATGTCATAAATCCTAATGCATCGGTAATAAAACCCGGGGTTAAAAGGCTGATGCCTCCACACAGGATTAAGGCGCCGTCAAAAAGCTTGTCCGTAGGCATAACCCCATTATTTATATCCTGTTGTATCTTTTTTAAGGTCGCTATGCCTTGTGACCTGGCGAGATATGCGCCTGTTACACCTGTAAATATGACTATGAACAAGGTACTGCCAAATCCTATATATTGGCTCACCTTGATCAAAACAGCGAGTTCTACGAGGGGGATCAATATAAAGGAAAGAATAAGATAGCTCAACATAGACTCAGTATCACCTCTTTTTTTCTAAGAACATAGTTAGTCAAGCCAATAGATAATGCAGATATGAAGTTATTGAGAGCTAATAAAAAACCCAATCATCTTTTTATGATTGGGGGGTCCATAGGTCCGCCATCTATACAGCGGTCCTTCAGCAGGGTGATATTCCAACCCGCTGTTCAGGGTTCAGGGATTCCAAATCGCCTATTAATTTATTCACAAAAAGGAGGTTTAAACCTATAAATCTTATCCCTGCCTCAAAACAGCATTCTTCTTTTTCTTCGCATTGGGATACCCACACTATCTCACCCCTGCACCTGGAAGTGGTATTTGAGCGTTTTCTGGCTATCTCGAGGTCCAAAATTGTTCCTGCGATTAATCTCTTCGAAAGCCTTATTCGCATGCCGCCGCCGCTTATATCTTTTGTCATAGTCCAGTGCTCTCTCTCGCTGTCTCCTTCGCCGTACCTGACAGCCACTTTTCCTTCCACCCTTGGAAAAATCCTTCTGTCAATGGAGGTATACATATCAGGCCTCTTTTCTACTATAAGTATACCATGGGAAACGGTTTCTTTCAAGGTAAAGCTTACATCCATGCCCCATATAAAAACCTGCGGATAGCAAAAATGATCGCTAAAAACGGAAGGCCTATTACAATCAATACCCAAAAGGCATCCTTGAGCTGCTCAGGCCTAAAGAAAAAATACGACAATCTCCTTTTAGGCAGTTTGTTTAAGTCAATCTGGCGGTATAAAATAGTATTATCTCCCTTCCAATCAAGCATATATTCCTTCATCGGCATAGACTCTACGTCCCACCAGGCATATCTCATAAACCAGTCCTTTAGTCTTTTCACGTCGTAACCCTGTCCAGCAGCCAATCTCGAGATATCTTCGTCAAAAAACCTTCTGGCAAAGGCCTCCCTCTCTTTACCCGTTTTCTTAAGAAAATCATCTTTTGCAATGATGGCACACCATGAGCCCTTTATAATAGACTTGGTGATATTTTTATCTTTCGTTAGATATAATCCAAAATGCCTGTTAAGTGAATAAAAATACTCGCTGGCCCACCTGTAATTCAGGATCCCTAAAATAAGCAGGATAAGGGCATACAGCCAAATTAATCCCTTGATAATCTTAAAAACCATGAATCCTCATCTATCCTTCCTTTATATCTAACCTCATCAGCGTCCGGTTTAATGTCATTGCGGCAAGGCGCTTATTCTTTTCTGTAAAGCCCTATCAGTTCGGCCTTGTCTAGAACATGCCCTTCCATGGCCTTCTCCAACTCTATTTTTCTGGTCCCTTCTCCTATATCAAGCTCTGTATCCAGGGCGTATATCTTAAAAAAGTACCGATGTGTACCTGAAGGAGGGCACGGGCCGCCATAGGCCTTCCTTCCAAAATCATTTATGCATTGTTTCCCCGGGATGCTGTCTTCTTCTATGGTTGAAATAACAGGTATATTGTAAACAACCCAGTGCACCCATGTCCCTACCGGCGCATCCGGATCATACACTATCAATGCGAGACTTTTAGTTTTAGCAGGGATGCCTTCTATTTGCAGCTTAGGGTTAATATCATTCCCCTGGCAGGTAAATCTCTTTGGGATATAGCCGTTATTTTCGAATTCAGGACTCTTGAGTTTCATATTTATACCCCCGCCTTTCTCGCTCGCATTACTTGCGCTTATAAAAATAAAAACAAGGCTCATTAAAACAAGTACTGTTTTTCTCATAAGCTATGTCAAGCAGGTTAGAAAACTAAAAACTTAGCCGTCTCTTCGATAATTATCAAGCTCCCGGTTTTGTCCAACGGTATGTATTTCTTCCTATCCAATCAAGATAATCAGGGGATCCTGCCGTAATAGGGATAGCTATTATCTCAGGCGTCTCATAGGAATGAATACGCCTTACTATCTTTACGAGTCCCTTGAATGCCGGTTTAACGGTCTTAGCGATTATAAGACATTCCTTTGCCTTTTCCTTCCTGTCCTTCCACCAAAAATAAGAATCTACTCCGTCTATTATGTTAGCACATGCTATAAGATGTCTGTCAAGAAGGCTATCGCTGATCTTTCTGGCCTCGCTCTTGCTGGCAGTCGTAATAAAAATTATTATATACTGTATCATAGAGAACAAGAGTATGTTGTTATTTCTTCGGGGAGCTGATTATGTCAAATATGGTCTTTATAATGGCCTCCCCGGGTTTTATCTTCTCTGGCTGTCCTTGCTGTTCTTGCGTCTGGTCCCCTGACTTTGAAGCCTTATTAGTGATCTCGCCCCCGGTTGCTTTGGGCCCTTCTTTTTGAAATATCTGCTGTATCAGCTCCTGCCCTTTTGAGATGGCAAGTTTGCGTATAACATAGTCTATGTCCGGGGTTACTGATATATCGGGGAACCTTCCGTAGATTTTAAGAGGCATCGTTATCATGCCCTTTGTATTTTTCAGATACCTTAACTCCGGCACTACATCAATAAACGATAGAGAAAGGTCCTTAGGGATAAACAGCTCGGAATATATCTCGATATTACCATCCATGTCCAATGAACCCCTGCCTGAGAAATAAAAGGCATCTGAGACAATGAGAAATTTCGGAAAGAAGAGCTCCTTATCCTTAAAAACGAACCGGGTTTTTAAAGGCCTGAATCTGGTATAATCCTGCTTCAGGAGGCCTTTATAGCGGCTGGGTAATTTGGCCTTTAGCCTTTCTACAAGGTCAGGCAATATATCGAGCTTCCCCAGGGCAAGCGCCAGTATATTCATATTATTCAATACTACCTTATCCAGCCCAATCCCGCCTTTAGCTGTTAGTGTATCCATTATCTTTTCCGGGGTGAGGCCCCTGGCAGAAGCAGCCATATCCATATTGGCTATCCCTTCAAGATATGGTTTATCTGGTACAGCGACGGGTAATAGCCCTGCGAGCTGGATATCTTTTAATACCGCTTCTATATCCAGTCCCTGGCCGAAAGCTATATCTTTAAGTTCCCCTTTAATTGAAAACTCCCCGCCTGAAATACGGCCCTTAAACCTCTCTATGATTATATCCCTTTTGACCATCCTTGCCCTGAGCGTTACATTGTTGATTCCGTTTTTTCCCGGGACTATATCAGTAGTGCCTTTGGATAGGTCTACGTATAGATCCGAATCGTAAAAGCTTTTAGGATCCAAAAAAACTCTTTCTGAAGTTATGAGGAGATCTCCTGATATCTCTTTCCCGATAAACCTCTCTGACAGGCCCTTCTCCCCCAGCGCATTTAAGGCAGCTGTCAAATCCAGCCTGTTAAGGTCTATCTTGAGTTCAAGATTTTTAATATAAGGGGTCTTTGTCTCGAGGTCGGGGTAGAGATGTGCCTTTAGATTGACATCCTCCATGCCCTTTCCAAATAGAGATAGCCTTGCGTTCACATATATGGGTCCGTATAAAGATATATTTTTAAAATCGGCCTCTATTACATCTACGTCAAAATCTAATGATGAGGCTATGCCAAGGTTTGCAAGATTAACGGTTAGGCCCCTTGTTGTCAGACTCTCTATCTGCACGTCTTTTCTTATAAGCGGGAGAGGTTTTATAACAGCCGTTAGAGAACCTGCTTTTAATCCTGCCTCATCCCAGGCCTTATCACTGTCCTTTACGGAAATACCATTCATGCGAATAGTGACAGGAGGGAAAAGGGCTAAGGATATGTTGGCTATCTTCACATCCTTTTTTATCGCCTTCCTCACCTTTTCTATTAACAGAGGCTTGTACTTGTTTGCGTTGAATGTAAGCGCAAATATAAAAAGCCCGAGCGCAATCGCCGCAAAGATAAGAACTAATATCGTAAAAATCCTTTTCATGCTATGCCCCTATTATCTTAACAAGCACCCTTTTTTTACGCTGACCGTCGAATTCTCCATAGAATATCTGTTCCCATGGCCCGAAATCCAGCCTGCCGCCTGTCACTGCGACCACGACCTCACGGCCCATTACAGTCCTTTTTAGATGCGCATCTGCATTATCCTCTCCTGTCATATTATGGCGATACAGGGATATCGGTGCATGAGGGGCGAGGCCCTCGAGCCATTTATCAAAATCCCCGTGAAGGCCGCTTTCATCGTCATTTATGAATACACTCGCAGTAATATGCATGGCATTTACAAGACACAACCCTTCCTTTACGCCGCTCTTATCAATGCTCCCCTGCACCATGCCGGTTATATTGATAAATGCCCTTCTCTTTTTTGTGTTAAAATACAGGTATTCCGTAAAACTCTTCATGGTAACCTCACTGCAATTCTCTGAGCCCCATGGCCAGTTCGTTCTTCCTTTCCGCATAAGCAAGGGCCGTTTCTTTTGTTATCCTGCCGGTCTTGCATAATTCGAGCAGCACCTGATCAAAGGTCTGCATGCCGTACAGCTTACCGTCTTTTATATAATATTCTATCTCGTCTATCTTGCCTTCCCTTATCAACTCTACTATAGTAGGTGTTGGTATAAGGATCTCGCAGGCCGGTACCCTGCCGCTGGAATCCTTTAAGGCCACCAACCTTAAAGAGATAATGCCTTTTAACAGAAGGGAAAGCTGCATCCTGATCTCCGTATGCTGGTGAGGCTGAAAGAAATTTACTATCCTTTCTATGGTATGGGTGGTATTTATTGTGTGTAAATTTGCTATTACCAGCTGCCCTGTCTCGGCTGCGGTAAGGGCCGTAGCCATGACCTCCGAGGTCCTTATATCGCCTATAAATATGATATCCGGGGTCTGAAGCATGATATATTCCAGTGCATCCTGAAAACTCCTGGTGTCTATCTTGATCTCCCTCTGGCTCAGTATAGATTTTTTGTCCTTAAATATAAACTCTATGGGGTCCTCGAGGGTGACAATATGCCTGGCCATGTTCTGATTTACATACTCTATCATGCTTGCGACCGTTGTGGACTTTCCGCTGCCAGTCGTACCGGTAATAAGAACGAGCCCGCGTTTTTCATTGCAGAGCCCCTTCAGGACATCCCCGGGCAGATTCAGCTCGTTAAAGCCGGGTATCCGGCTATTGATTGCCCTTACCACGATAACAAGTGTCCCCCTCTGCTGAAAAACAGTAGCCCTGAAGCGGCCGACATCCTTGATCCCAAAAGATAAAACCGTTTCCTTGCCTTCCCTCAATGCTGTTCTCTGGCTCTTATCTGCCATTGCATTGACCAGGAGAGCTAAATCATCGTCTGCCAAGATGGACCCGTTCTTAAAGAGCTCCCCATGGATCCTCATGCAAACCGGGCTCCCCACCTTTAGGATGAGGTCCGACGCCTTTTTCTCTATCATCTCATTTAATATCACTGCCAGCTGCATCATCTATCTCCTTTTTTGTCAGAAATCTCCATTTCCCCTCAGGTAAAGCCCCGAGATGCACATGCCCTTGACGCAGCCTTTTTAATTCCGTTACCCTGTAGCCGCTCTTTGCGAACATCTTCTTTATCTGACGCTTTCTGCCCTCATGTATCGTTATCTCTAACCCGTTTTTCTCTTTAATGACTATACTGCAGCCAGCGGTCGCCCTTCCCTCCAGGTATATACCTTTTTCTAATGCGCGTCTATCTCTATGAGCCAACCTTCTGTCAAGCCTGAGTGCATAGGTCTTTTCTACATTAAAACTGGGATGCGTAAACCTGTTTATAAATTCACCGTCATTACTGAATAAAAGCAGGCCCCTGGTGTCTCTATCCAGCCTGCCGACAGGATTGAGGTGAGAAAGATTATCAGGCAGGAGTTCCATAACTGTTTTTCTGGCAAAGGGATCTTTCTTAGTAGTCGTTACGCCTCCGGGTTTATTGAGCATAATATAGATCTTCTTGCGGGGGAGTATCCTCCTGCTATTAAAAAATACCCTGTCTTTTCCTGCACAGACCTGGAAAGCCGGTGAAAGGACCACTCTGCCGTTGACAGAAACCTTACCTGACCTTATAGTAGCCCCGGCGCTCCTACGAGAAGCAATCCCTGAGTTTGATAAAAAGACCTGCAGACGCATCCTTTTATTTCGTAGAATTAAAAAACTCGAGATACTCGTTATCAGGACTGAATATTATTGTCGTCTTGCCGTCTATCGTGTTTTTATAGGTATCCAGCGTCTTTAAAAAGGAATAAAACTCCGGGTCCCTGTTGTAGGCCTCTGCATAGATAACTATAGACTTTGCGTCTGCCTCCCCTTTTATCTTCTGGGACTTCTTATAGGCCTCTGATTCTATCTGCTTTAATTCCTTTACAATCTGACCCTCTACCTCTCGTTTTTTCCCCTGGCCCTCTGAGCGATACTTTTCTGCGGCCCTCTTTCTTTCGGATATCATCCTTTCATAGACCTTATTCCTTACGTCCTTGACATAATTTATCCTCTTTATCCTGAGATCCACAAGTTCAATGCCGTACTGAGGCACGATCTTTGAGGCCTGTTTGAGTATCCCGCGCGTTATAGCGTTCCTGCCGACCGAGATCGTCTCCAGGGCTTCGTCGGATGCCTTTATTTCGTCCTCCCTATTGAAAACACCTTCCTTAACAAGCCTGTTTGAATTGCGCACGACCTCTACCAGATTGTGACTGGTAATATAGTCTCTCGTCGCCGAATCAACTATATCATCGAGTCTCGCATGAGCCCCCATCTCATTCGTCACAGACTGCATAAATCTAAGGGCGTCTATTATCTTCCATCGCGCAGTAGTGTCAACCCAGATATACCTTTTATCCTTTGTGGGTATCTGATTGGGGTTACCGTCCCACTGAAGAAGCCTTTTATCAAAGTAATTGGCCTGCCTGATAAACGGTATCTTGAAATGCAGCCCCGCCTCTGTAATAGGCCTCCCTATGGGCTGACCGAATTGGGTAATAACTACCTGCTGTGTCTGATCGATTGTATATAGCGCGCCGCTCAAAAAGAACAGCATCACCAGGCCTGTAATAGCTGCTAAGATATTTATCGCTATCTTCATTTTATGCCCCCTCCCTTGTTCAGCCTCAGAAGAGGCAATATGCTGTTAGCTGAAGGACCAAGGATATATTTCTGACCTGCCTTAGGGAGGATCTCATTCATTGCCTCCAGATAGAGCCGTCTGCGCGTTACATCCTTAGCTTCTTTGTAGGCCCTGAATGTCTCTATAAATCTAGTCGCATCCCCCTTTGCCCTGTTTACACGCTTTAAGGCATAGCCTTCTGCCTCCTTAACCGTCTTCTCTGCCTGACCCTTTGCAGCAGGTATGGCCTTATTGTAGGCCTCCCATGCCTCATTTATCATCTTCTCCCGCTCCTGTTTTGCCTCATTCACCGCGTTGAAGCTTGGTTTAACCTCATTAGGAGGATTCACGTCCTGCAGTTTAAAGATCGGAAGAGCGTCGTGTAGGGAAAGAGTGTAGATCCCGGG
>CAJVXD010000020.1 GCA_913009675.1 uncultured bacterium
TTTTACCTTCTAACCTATCCAGATCAAAGGCATGCAGGGGCTGGCCTGTTTCAAAGAGGACATAATTCGTTATATCCACTATATTATTTACGGACCTTACACCCATGGCACTTAATCTATCAACCAGCCATTTAGGAGAAGGCCCGACCTTTATATTTTTTATAATGCACCCTACGTATCGCGGGCAGCATCTTTTATCCATGACGTCCACCTTCGCACTGCCGCGGCCGGGCCCTTTTTTCATATAGTTCTTTTTGATCGAGTCAGGGATCTTTAGGCCCTTGCCCTGGGATGCTGCAAGCTCCCTTGCAACGCCCAATATAGAAAGACAATCCGGCCTGTTGGGCGTAACCTCTATATCCATAACGCTATCGCCCTCCAGATCGAGGGTAGATGTTACTTCCAGGCCTGTCATGGTAAGACTATCTCTTACCCTATCCAGTCCGCACTTTATTTCCGCAAAATCCTTTAACCAGTCTAAGCTAACACGCATAACCTACCTGCCTCTCTTGCTCAATACGCTACTGCCGTAATTATCCCGTTAACAACTGTTGCTATTTTAGTCCCTGTTGAATCCCTGAGATCTCCATTATATCCAGCTACTCCTCCAACCGAAAATGACGTGGCATTTACTGTGCCATTAACATCCAGCTCTGCGGATGTGCTTGTCTTGCCAATCCCGACATTCCCTTCCACCAGCATACCGCTGGCCGGAGCAGTCTCTGTCCCGGAATAGGTCTCTCCTATAACAACTCCGGTAACCCCAACATCCAGTTTTGTCGCAGTAAGTTCAGTATACGCCCCGTACGGCGCGGGATAATAGCTGGTAAGGGTAATCTCTTCTGCCATGCTGGATATACCAAGGCAAAAGATAACGAACAAAATCACTGCAAAAAATCTTGCTGTCTTCCGCATAAAAACCTCCTCAAATGAAGCCATCATTTACGAAAATCATAGATTTTCGTAAATGATTTGGCTGAATTTGACCCCACACCCAGATACATCGAAGTGACGCTTCGATGTATCTGGGTGTGGGGTTAGTTCGGACAGATGACTTACGGAAATTTCGAAGGAATTTCCGTAAGTCATGTCCTCACTAAAATTGCCTCAAAAACCTCACATCGTTTTCGTAAAGAAGCCTTATATCATCTATGCCGTATTTCAACATGCAAATCCTATCTATACCCATACCGAATGCAAAACCTGTATATTTGGAAGGGTCTATCTTTACAAACTCGAAGATCCTGGGATTTATCATGCCTGCGCCTAATATCTCAAGCCAGCCTTTATAGGAACAGACCCTACAACCCTTACCACCGCAGATAAAACACGCTATATCCACCTCTGCCGAAGGTTCCGTAAAAGGGAAATAGTGCGGCCTGAACCTCATCTTAACATCCTCGCCAAAATATTCTTTTGCAAAACCCTCCAGGACACCTTTTAAATCAGAAAACGCAATCCCCTCGTCTACCATGAATCCTTCTATCTGGTAAAACATGAATGAATGGCTGGCGTCAACCGCATCGGGCCTGTAGACCTTGCCTGCATGGATAATCTGCAAAGGCGGTTTATGCCTTTCCATGATCCTTATCTGAGTGGTGGAAGTTTGGCTGCGTAGTAGATGTCCGCCTTCTACATAAAAGGTATGAAAGGTTTCTCTTGAAGGATGATCCTCGGGAATATTAAGGGCCTCAAAGTTATAAAACTCTGTTTCTACTTCCGGAGAATCTACAGGTTTAAAACCCATCCTTGTAAATATCTCTATGATATCTTCCATGGTCTTTATAAGCGGGTGTTTGTGGCCTATCTCTCTTCTAATCCCGGGGAGGGTTACATCATCATTCTCAAAACGGGCCTGTTCCTCTTCCCTGAAAGAGCATTCTTTCTCAGCTATAAGAACGGTTATCTTCTGCTTGATCTTATTGATAAACTGTCCGACCCTTGGTTTGTCTTTCTTGGCTACATTCTTTATGCCTTTTATAGCATCTGTTATGACACCCTTCCTGCCGAGATATTTAACCCTGGATGTCTCCAACTCGTCCAGATTAGCAGATTCTATAATCTCCTTTAATGCAGTTTTTTCCATGCCTTTCAATTTCTCCAATAGCTTCATCTATGCCTCCTCAAATGAGCACTTGTTTTGAACCTCTTCCATGATTGTGCGAATTCAAATGAACACTTGGTTTACGAAAATCAAAGATTTTCGTAAACCAATGTGCGAATTTGACCCCACACCCAGATACATCAAAGCGTCACTTCGATGTATCTGGGTGTGGGGTTAGTTCGGACAGCGACTTACGTTCACTCCGTTCCGTAAGTCGCGTCCTCACTTATTTCTCTATATGATATTTTTTTCTGAACTTATCCAGGTTCTCATTTGAGCCTATCAGCACAAGGAGATCCCCTTGTTTGACAACATAATCGGCCTTGGGCGCTACGTTCAATTCCTGGCTATCCTCTTCGTCCGATTTCCGTTCCCTCACCGCAATTATATTGAGGCCATACCTCGCCCTGACATCCAGATCCCTGATAGATTTGCCGATGAATTCCTTTGGGGGTACTGCCTCCATTATACTGGATTCTGGCGAAAGTTCTATGTGCTCGAGGATGGAAGGCGAGACAAGGGTATTGGCAACTCTAGAGCCCATGTCTCTTTCTAGAAAAACTACCTTCGTCGCTCCAACCTTTTCCAGGACCTTACCATGTTCATTTGTGACTGCCCGCGCAACAATATATTGAATACCGAGTTCTTTCAAGATCAACGTCGTCAAGACAGATGCCTCAAGATTGGCCCCAATACCTACAACCGCCACATCCACATCCATTATGCCAACGGCCCTGAGCGCCTTTTCATCAGTAGAATCAAGCTGCACCGCCTCTGTCACGACCTCGGATATCTCCTGGACCAATTCTTCGTCCTTATCGATTGCAAGGACCTGATGTCCTCTCTCGCTCAATGTCTTAGCCACGCTAAGCCCAAATCGGCCTAATCCTATCACAGCGAATTGTCTCATATCACACCTCTCTTATAATATTCAGGCATCACTACAGATGCTACCTGATAGCGTAAAATGCAAAGCGAAAGGCATAAAACTAAAGTGTAAAACTTAGCTTAAAGTCTGCGCTTTGCGTTTTGGGTTTTACGCTTCCTATCAGCCCACCATCACCTTCTCGTTAGGATATTTGTAGAATATCTTCTGTTCTCCCATGGCAACGGCTAAGGCAAGAGTCAGCGGCCCAATCCTTCCGACAAACATTGTGAGCATAATCAGCACCTTGCCCAATGAACTCAATATGGGCGTAATCCCTGTTGAGAGCCCGACCGTGCCAAAGGCCGAGGCAACCTCAAAGAATATGCGCAAAAAATAATTTGGCATAGCCTCATTCCTGTCCTCGACAAAACTCAGGATCATAGTAAACACCACTATCCATATAACCGCAAGGCCTGTTATCATAACTGCCCTTCTAAATATCGGCCTTGGTATAGTCTTTTTAAAGATATGTATATGGTCCTGGTTTTTAATCATGCTCCAGGCGCCTGCTATCAGGATCCCCAACGTACATGTCTTTATGCCCCCTCCTGTCGAACCGGGAGAGGCGCCTATAAACATCAATATAATTAAAAAAAACAGGGTAGGGCTCGTAAGGTTTCTTATAGGGACTGTATTAAAACCTGCGGTTCGCGCAGTAACGGATTGAAAAAATGAGACCATTATCTTGCCGCCCGGGGGTAATCCATACAGGATCTTATCGTTCTCCAATAAGAAGAACACGAGGGTGCCTAAAAATAGCAATACCGCGCTCACGCTCACCGCTATCTTTGTCTGAAGGCTTATCCTTGAAAAAAGATGTGCGACGTCCTCTGTCCTCCTCAAAAAATACCTTCTGAAAGACCACTTGAAGACCTTGGGGATATCTATAAGCACGACAAACCCTATACCGCCTAATATAATCAACAGAGACATAATAAGATTTACATAGATATCCTGTTGATACCCTACAAGACTCGCCGCATTAAGAGAAAAACCGGAGTTGCAAAAAGCGGATATAGAGTAAAATATAGACTGGTACATACCGCCAAATCTACTATATAAAAAAAGAGCACCTATTAACTCAATACCAAATGTGATAGCAAGGACATAAAATATAAGGGCCTTTAGTCCATATACGCTATGATGGTCCAGTGCACCCTTTATAACAAGATTTTCCCGTATCGTAAGTTTTCTGCCAAGGAGTATCGCAAAGAATGTAGAAAGCGTCATTATACCAAGCCCTCCCATCTGCACCAACAGCAGGATAACTATTTGTCCAAAATGAGAAAAATCCCGCCCCGTATCCTTTACCACCAGGCCTGTAACGCACGTGGCGCTCGTAGCGGTAAACAATGAATCCACTATACCTATAGAATGGCCATCCGCGGAACTCTGGGGCAAAGACAAAAGGATTGCGCCGATAATGATCGTTATAAGAAAGCTGAATATTATTAACTGCTGGGGTTTTAGCCTATGCATAAAAGTCCTCAGCTATCAGTCAACTGAAGCCTGATGGCTTACTTCTTCCAAACACTCTCCACAAGCTTCTTAAAACCTGCTCTATCATTTACTGCGATATCCGCAAGGGCCTTTCTATTAAGACGAACCTTGGAATCTGCAAGATGCTTTATAAAATTACTATACGAGACGTCAAGTTCCTTACAGGCATTGGAGATCCTTAGGATCCACAATCTCCTGAAGTCTCTCTTTTTAACCTTTCTGTCCCTTGTACCATAGGCCAGGGCTCTGTTTACCGACTCCATTGTAACCCTGTGCCATTTGCTCCTTCCGGCACGCTGGCCTTTTGCCATCTTGGAGACCTTTTTCCTGCGTGCGCGTGAGGCCGGTCCATATTTTACACGTGACATAATATCATCTCCTTGTCGTAATGCTTGTGTACACTTTACACTAAATTTATCCGTATGGTAATAATTTCTTTGTTATCTTCCCCAGTCTTCCCTTCACAATTGCAGACTTTCTCAGTTTGCGTTTGCGGTTAGAGGATTTGGAACTTAGGAGGTGCCTTCTCCCCTGTTTAAATCTTTTAAGTTTGCCCTTCTTTGTTAATCTAAACCGTTTCTTTGCACTTTTATTTGTCTTTAACTTTGGCATTTAGTATCTCCCTTTATCTTAACCGTTATTGGGACCCATTCTTAGAATAGCCGGCCGCGCGAGGCGTAAAATACACCATAATGTTTCTGCCGTCCCTGGTGGGCCCCTTCTCTATTTCCCCAACCTCCATAAGATCAGATATAACCCTGTCTACCACCTTTTTCCCGATTTCAATATGGCTCATTTCTCTACCCCTAAAAACCATTATAAGTTTTGCCTTGTCTCCTCTCTTCAAAAATCTCTTGAGGTGATACAGCTTGACCTGATAATCGTGTTCCTCTATCCTGGGTTTTATCTTTATCTCTTTCAAGTGCATAATCTTCTGGTGTTTGCGGGCCTCTTTTGCCTTTTTTTCCTGCTCGTATTTATATTTGCTGTAATCCATTATACGGCAAACAGGCGGTTTTGCCTGGCCGGCCACTTCTACCAAATCAAACCCTGATTCCTTGGCCTTCTGTAATGCATCCTGGGTGCTGACTATGCCCATTTGTTCGCCCTCAGGCCCTATCAATCTTACCTCTTTTATGCGAATCCTCTGATTTATTCTTAGTTCGCGTGAAATAACTATCACCTCCCGGCTTGCAATGTTGGTGAAAAGTTTGCCCTAAGCCTTACACCTTAATAACTTTTCACCAACGTTTTGTTTTCGGCTTCGCTTTTGACCCTCTTCAAAAATTCCTCGAGCTTCATAGTACCGATGTTGCCTTCTGTTCTCGCCCTTATAGAAACCGTACCTGTCTCCTTTTCCCTATCCCCCAGGATTAACATATACGGAACCTTTTGTAATTCTCTCTCTCGTATCTTGTATTGCAATTTCTCATTTCTCTTGTCAATCTCCGCTCTTATGTCATCTCCTTGCAGGGCCCTAAGGACCTCGTCGGCATAATCATGGACCCTGTCAGTAATGGGGATAACAACAGCCTGAACAGGGCTCAACCACACAGGGAATGCACCTCTGTAATGTTCTATCAGCATCCCTATAAAACGCTCTATGCTCCCGAGTATGACCCTGTGTAACATTACAGGCCGCTCTTTCTTCCCTTCCTTAGATATAAAGACCAGATTAAATCTTTCGGGTAGGGCAAAATCAGCCTGTATGGTCGCGCATTGCCATGGCCTACCCAGGGCATCCTTTACCATAATATCTATCTTTGGGCCATAAAATGCACCCTCGCCTTCATTAATCTCGTAGTCCATATTACCCGACTCAAGCGCCTTTTTTAAGGCATCAGTCGCGCATTCCCACATCTGGAGACTGCCTATGTATTGCGGGGGCCTTGTGGAAAGACCTACCTTGTAATCATTAAAACCAAACTCCTTCATTGTATCCATAACAAACCCTATCACGTCCTTAATCTCTCCTTCGACCTGCGAAGGAAGGCAGAATATATGCGCATCATCCTGCGTAAAACCCCTTACCCTTAAGAGGCCGTGCAGGACCCCCGACTTTTCCTTCCTGTAGACATCGCCCAACTCAAAATATCTTATGGGAAGATCCTTGTAACTTCTTATCCGGGACTTATAGACCAACATATGCGCAGGGCAGTTCATGGGCTTTATGGCATACTCTTCTTTATCAACCTTGAATATATACATGTTCTCCTTATAGTATTCATAGTGGCCTGAGGTAATCCATATATCTGATTTGAGTATATGAGGCCCTACTACAAGCTCGTAACCACGCCTAAGATGAGCGGTCTTGAGGTAATCCTCTATCACCTTTCTTAAAAGTGCACCCTTTGGATGGAAAAATACAAGACCGGGGCCTACATCTTCGTGTATGCTAAATAGATCCAACTCTTTTCCAAGCCTTCTGTGGTCGCGTTTTTTTGCCTCTTCCCTCAATCTTAAAAACTCCTCCAGTCCCTTCTTCGTCTCAAAGCATGTGCCGTATATGCGCTGAAGCATGGGGTTTGTCTCAATACCATGCCAGTAGGCCCCTGCAACATTTAATAGTTTAAAGGCCTTTATCTTTTCCGTGGATTTGACATGGGGGCCCTTACATAGATCAACAAAGCCCCCATGTCTATAAATAAAAACGGTCCCTGCCTCCAGATTATTTATCAATTCAATCTTATAAGGCTCTTTTTTGAATAACTTGAGCGCCTCTTCTTTAGAGATCTCTTCTTTCTTAAACTCCAGGTATTGCCTTACGATCTTTTTCATCTCACTTTCTATAGAAACAAGATCCTCTGGCGTAAAAGGCTCTTTTTTGTCAAAATCATAGTAAAACCCGTCTTCAATGGCAGGCCCTATGCCCAGTTTGACGTCAGGGAAGAGCCTTTTGACAGCATCTGCCATCACATGAGAGCAACTATGTCGTAATGGATTTAACTCTTTAGCCATATTCACCATATTTAATCAATCCTCAACTAATCTTTAAATAACTCTGGTGGGCCCAAGAGGACTCGGCGCCCTTCGCTTTCGCTCAGGGTCGGCCACCCGTCCTGCTTGCGCTACTCCTGTTCGTCGCAGCTCTTCCTCCTATTCGTCGGCGCGGAACTCCCTTCGAGTCCTCCCCTTCTCCTTAACTAATTCTTAAATAACTGGTGGGCCCAAGAGGACTCGAACCTCTGACCTCTTCCATGTCAAGGAAGCGCGCTAACCAACTGCGCCATGGGCCCAAATTTGCGAAGCAAATTTGGATCCTGAAGCGGCGTTAATTAATCCGACTAAAAGGAGGATTATAGCCGCTGAAGGACCTTAAATAAAAACGTGAAGCAAATTTGGATCCTGAAGCGGCGTTAATTAATCCGACTAAAAGGAGGATTATAGCCGCTGAAGGACCTTAAATAAAAACGTGAAGCAAATTTGGATCCTGAGTCCGCGTTAAAAAATACGAGCGAATACGAGCATTTTAGCGGACGAAGAACCTTTGTTATCCCTTCATTAGTCAGGCCCTTAGGTCCCTTCGCTGCATCCTTGACATCTTCGATGTCAAGGTCCTGCTCAGGATCAATCCCGCCTTCGGCGGAAAAGGACTTTCAAAGGTCCTTCGCTTCACCAAAAATTTTCCTTTTCGTCAAATTTTTGACTTGCTCAGGATCAATCCCGCCTTCGGCGGAAAAGGACTTTCAAAGGTCCTTCGCTTCACCAAAAATTTTCCTTTTCGTCAAATTTTTGACTTGCTCAGGATCAATCCCGTCTTCGGCGGAATTGGTGCCGGGGGAGGGACTCGAACCCTCAAGACCTTTTGGGCCGCAGGATTTTAAGTCCTGTGCGTTTGCCAATTTCGCCACCCCGGCATATTTTGCTACGCTCCTCACAACCCTGGTTCTACGACAGGGCGCGACGGAATGGAGGCGACGACCGGATTTGAACCGGTGAATAAGAGTTTTGCAGACTCCTGCCTTGCCACTTGGCTACGTCGCCTTAAAAAGCAAAAACGTGCAACCTCTAGAAAAACTGGCTACACGTTACAAACCCGGTTAGAAATCTTTCTATGCTTGTTTGGATAGATAAGATTCCTAACCGGGTAAAGATTGTCTTTCCCATTTAAAACGGCGGAGACCATTTTCCTCCAGAAGCAGGCTGCCACCTCGTGTGTCCGTCTATATATAACACATTCCCTCCCCAGCCCTTATGATTGCCGGGTTTATCACAAACAATAGGTGTACCAGAATCCGCTGACTCTGTCAGGCCTGAGTGATATAAATAATCTCCACTATTGGCTGAATCAGGTATATTACTGTTAAGCATGAAACCTTTTTTCTTCAATCCCTGCCTCCAATTTAGCTCTCGCGTCAGGACCGTATCCTCCTTATCCTGGTTCCGCGATTATTCTTTAAATACCACATCTCTTCGATTTTGTCAAGCAAAACATGGGTTATATATATCTTTGATTTATTAGTTATATATGTCCTATGAATAGATTTATCTACCAGTATTACATCTAACTTATTGCAACCAAAAGGGTTGCATCGTTTAGTCAGTTTATTAGCTACTATAAGATCAAGATGTTTACTGTTTAATTTTCTCAGGGAGTTTCTCAGGATCCCCTCTGTCTCTAAACTAAAACCTATAAATAACCTGTCTTTCTTATAGATAGAAAGTTCTTTAAGTATGTCTTTATTTGGCATAAGCTTCAGCAATAAATTCCTTTGTCTCTTTATCTTTTTTGCGGCAAGGTGCCTCGGTCTGAAGTCACCTACAGCAGCGCACATAATCAGGCAATCTGCTGCTTTGATCTCTTTTTTTAGTGTCTTTGACAGAGCGTCCGCTGTTTCTATAGCAATAAATCTTTTAACCTTTGGGGGCATGAGACTGGTAGGCCCGCTTATAAGCGTAACAATATGTCCTCTTTTTGACGCTACTTCAGCTATTTTATATCCCATATACCCCGTGGATCTATTCGAGATAAACCTCACAGGGTCTATGGGCTCAATGGTTGGACCTGCGGTAATTAGGATCCTAATAGTCGTTCACCTCTATCCAGGTATAATGGAACTAAAAGACATCGGGCTGTGGATAATCACCGTATCTTTTTCTGCAAGCCTCTAACCGCGCCTTCTGCTCGTTCAGGGTTTTCATTAAGATATGCGGGGTATCAAAGACCTTCGCGTGATATATCTGTTTAATCCTCTCTATCTTTTCTATGCACTCCGGGATACGTATCTTGAATTGTTCATTATAATCTACCTTTCTATAATCCTTGGCAAACACATCTTTGAACAATTTTCTCAGATCCTCATAGCCGGGGATATAACCAATAGGTGTTTTTATCGCCCCTATTTCTTCATGGACGCGCAGCTCCATCCATTTCACCCAGACATGCTTATCCTTGATGCCATTAAGGTATTGACCATCCTTCCCTCTAAGGAAATAGTTGACATGGAATATGAGGGGCCGGTGTTTAAGGCCCTGCACTATATCAAGGTTATTCTGGATATATCTCCCAATAGGTATGGAGAGAAAATCCAGGTTTGCCATAAGGTTAAACTTCCTTACGCCCTCCTGGCCAAGCGTAGCAGCGGTTGTTTCTGATTCTATCATAGCGGCCTGCGCTAATATCCCGTGCGCCCAGTCAAACGACTGTGCTACTGGCACACTGGTATCCGAATCGCGGCCTCCGTATATAACACCGCCTATTTCAACGCCCTCCGCGTCTTCCAGACTATCTCCGCAATTCTTCAAATCCCTCAACCGTATCGTATAACGCGCGTTATTATGTGCATAGGGGACCTTTTTACCGTCAGGGCCGAGCTTACCGGATATCCATTCGCCAGAAAAATTCACGCCTTTTTCAGGGTCATCCCTTCCGTCGCCCAACCACCTGGGATTATTACTCTCGTCCACCAGCACATTGGAAAAGATGATCTCGCCGGGACTCGTAAGTGCCTCAAATATGACAGGGTCGTCACTTTTGTTAACATTCTGTATAATCCCGAATATCCCTCTCTCTACATTGACCGCGCGTACCCTTCCATGGATGTTACGTAAATAAGCGATATCGTCTCCTATGATCCTTTCGCCTTTAAGCATGGCCGTAGCCGTCTTGCCGCAAGCAGACGGAAAGGATCCTGTAAGATACGTAATCCGCTTTTTACGTGGGCAGGAAACCCCCATTATAAACATATGTTCGGTAAGCCACCCTTCTTCTGAGGCACGCTTGATAGCAAGCCGCATGGCAAGCTTTTTAAGGCCCAGGGTATTCCCTGCATACTGCGTATTAACACTATATACCGCCTCCTCATGGAGGTCTATATACACGCGGCGTTTTTTAACATCTTTGCTCACTCCCCTGTCCAATTCACCAGAGCTATGCACGAAACGGAAAAAATTGTCGCGGTCCTCCAGTTTACGGAACAGTTCGTAACCGCCGCGATAGAGTATGTCTTCTGAATGGGCAACATAGCTGGAATCGGTTATCTGAACAGCTGATATGGAAAACTCTGAATCAGCGGGGCCAAGAGATCGGAAGAGCACACGTCTGAACTCCAGTCACACTGATATATCTCGTATGCCGTCTT
>CAJVXD010000021.1 GCA_913009675.1 uncultured bacterium
CCTTATCGGCGAGACCTCAGAGGATGTGGAGGAGGCATTGGAGGATGGCAGCTTCGGGATGGCAAAGGAGACCGCACTCTATCTAAACGGCGCCATAGGCAAGGCAGTGGAAAGAGATATCGGGGCAGGCCTGGCAATCGGCCAGGTCATTGAGGAGGAAAGGCTCTCCTTTAAGGGATTAAGCATTCTATGCAATTGCGCCGGACAGGGTATATCTGCTACCGTCCATGTCGCGATAGGTACGGATGTCATACATCAGCATCCGGACTGTGACGGTGCAAATTTAGGAGAGGCGTCGCTTAAGGATTTCCATAATTTTATAAAAACAGTCTCAATGCTCGGAGACGGCGGCGTGATATTAAACATAGGGTCTTCGGTAATTCTCCCGGAGGTATTTTTAAAGGCATTGAACGTAGCGAGGAATTTAGGTTTTAAGGTCAGGGATTTTACTGCCTGTAACTTTGATATGATAAATCAGTATAGGTCTTGTCAAAATGTGGTAAGGCGCCCTGTGAAGTCAGGCGGGGCTGGTTATACTATTATCGGTCAGCACGAGATAATGATACCGCTTCTTGCCCAGGCCATTATTGAGAAGATTGTGGACGGGAGATGATGAAGAAAAAGTTCAGGAAGGCCATAAACGGATTCTCCGGGGTGAGGGTCCTTGTAATAGGGGACCTGATCCTTGATGAATTTTTATGGGGTGACGTTTCGAGGATCTCTCCTGAGGCACCCGTGCCTGTTGTATGGGTAAGGTCCGAATCGTATATGCCTGGAGGGGCTGCAAACGTAGCCAGTAATATTAATGCCCTCGGGGGCAGGGCCTACCTGGCAGGCGTGGTAGGCACAGGTGAGCGAGGCAGGGTTCTCACCCGGACCCTTGAAGAGAAGGGCATTGATGTAAGCGGTATAATTGTTGACGGGGGCAGGCCGACTACCTTAAAGACAAGGGTTATTGCTCATCATCAGCAGGTTGTCAGGATCGATAAAGAGAGGATAGATGGATTGAATAAGGGCTTGATCGAGCGTATAATTAGCTATACCGGCAATATAATAGATGAGATAGATGCTATCGTAATAGAGGATTATGGCAAGGGGGTTATTACGCAGGGGCTTTTGAAACAGATATTGGGAATGGCGAAGAGGTATAAAAAGATAGTAACCGTGGATCCGAAAGAGGAACATTTTAGTTATTATAAAGGCGTGACGGCCATTACGCCCAATCATTATGAGGCAGCGGCTATAAGCAGGCTCAGGCTAAGGGATGATAAGGCGCTGGATAAGATAGGTAAGGGACTCCTTAATAAATTAAGATGCGAAGCGGTACTTATCACCCTCGGCGAAAATGGAATGCAGCTTTTTGAAAGGCATGGACGCAGCACTCATATACCTACGGTTGCCCAGGATGTATTTGATGTCTCGGGTGCGGGTGATACAGTTATCAGTGCATTCACATTGGCGCTTGCCTCCGGTGCAGCTATGCTGGATGCAGCCATGATATCAAATTATGCCGCTGGGATTGTGGTGGGCAAGATTGGGATTGCCGTCGTGAGACAGAAAGAATTATTATCCCGGGTAATATGAGTGTTGGATGAGGCAGCCTTTTATTTAAACGAGGTGGTGGATGGAAGCGATAGGAATAATCCCGGCAAGGTATGGTTCGACAAGGTTTGAAGGAAAACTCCTGGCAGATTTCTGCGGCAAACCGGTGATACAGCATACATGGGAAAATGCCAAGAGGTCCAGGGCCATAGAAGACCTTATAATAGCGACAGATGATAAGCGTATCTATAATGCCGCCAGGGGGTTTGGTGCAAAGGTCATCTATACTTCTAAGGCACACAAGAGTGGTTCGGATAGGTTAACCGAGGCAGTCGCCTCCATCGATACAGAGATTGTAGTAAATATCCAGGCAGATGAGCCTCTCGTACACCCTACTATGATAGATGATGTGGTAGGCCCGCTCTTAAAAGACAAGGCCATAGATATGACGACGCTATGTCACAAGATTAAGAATAAGGAGGAACTGCTCGATCTTAATGTGGTGAAGGTCGTGATGGACAGGAAGGGTTTTGCCATGTATTTTTCACGCGCCCCCATTCCGTATGACCAGCAGACGATGGATAACGGCCGCCGGCCCGCCAACCGCTATAAACATATCGGCCTTTACGGTTACAGCAAGGATTTTCTTTTTACCTTTAAGAGCCTGCCGCAGTCCCCGCTTGAGAAGATTGAGAAACTGGAACAGCTAAGGGTGATAGAGAACGGATATAGGATAAAGGTCATAGAGACGAAATACGATACGGTTGGGATCGATACGCCTGCGGATTTACTAAAGGCGACCGAATTGATAAAAGGTTTGAAGCAGCTCAGTTTTTTATAACTCAAAGACGGACTACGAACAGCGAAGGGCGGACAAATGCCAAAATATATCTTCATAACAGGTGGGGTTGTTTCAAGCCTTGGA
This sequence comes from uncultured bacterium, assembly GCA_913009675.1. Taxonomy (GTDB): domain Bacteria; phylum Omnitrophota; class Gorgyraeia; order Gorgyraeales; family Gorgyraeaceae; genus CAJVXD01. Next base: position 2,468 of record CAJVXD010000021.1, read on the forward strand.
AAAGGGATTACCTCTGCTTCCATAGGGCGTTTGCTCGAGTCTAAGGGCCTTAAGATAACGATTCAAAAATGCGACCCTTACATCAATGTGGACCCGGGCACAATGAACCCCTTCCAGCACGGCGAGGTCTATGTGATTGACGACGGCACAGAAACTGACCTCGACCTCGGACATTACGAACGTTTTACAAACGCAGCGATGAGCAAAGAAAACAATATCACCACAGGTAAGATATATCATTCTGTTATATCAAAAGAGCGCAGGGGAGATTATCTGGGCGCTACCGTCCAGGTGGTGCCTCACATAACAAACGAGATAATATCGCACATAAAAAAGGTTTCAAGCGGCAGGGACATCGATGTAGTCATATGTGAGATAGGCGGGACCGTGGGAGATATAGAGAGCCTTCCTTTTCTCGAGGCGATCAGGCAGTTTAAGCAGCATGCAGGGAGGGGCAATGTAATCAATATCCATCTGACGCTTGTGCCTTACATAAAGGCGGCTCAGGAACTGAAGACAAAGCCTACCCAGCACAGCGTCGGTAAATTGAGAGAGATTGGTATCCAGCCCGAGATCTTGATATGCAGGACCGAGAAGCCGCTTTCCAGGAAGATAAAGGAAAAGATAGCGCTTTTCTGCAATGTAGATGAAGATGCTGTAATAGATGCACCTGACGTAAAGGATATATATGAGGTCCCGCTTTTATTTCAAAAGCAGGGCCTGGGAAAGATAATATCGAGACTGCTGGAATTGAGATACAGGGAGGGGGACCTGTCCGGGTGGCGCAATAAGGTGGTAAAGAGGGCACTACACCCGTCAAAGAAGGTTTCTATAGCAGTAGTCGGAAAATACATAGAACTCAACGATGCCTATAAGTCTATCTATGAAGCGCTTAGGCACGCAGGAGTGGTAAACGACACAAAGATGGAGATTAAAAAGCTTGATTCTGAAGATATAGAAGAAAAGGGCGTTGATAAGCTTTTAAAAGACATAGACGGTATCTTGGTGCCGGGGGGTTTTGGCACACGCGGTATAGAAGGGAAGGTCAAGGCAATAAAATTTGCAAGGGAGAAGGGCATTCCGTTTTTTGGCATATGCCTTGGTATGCAATGCGCTGTAATAGAATTTGCGAGAGGTGTCTGCGGGCTGAAAAAAGCCAACTCTACAGAGTTTGACAAGTCCACCGCCTATCCCGTGATAAGCCTCCTTGAAGAGCAAAAAAGGGTAAAGGGTATGGGGGGGACTATGCGTCTCGGCGCATACCCCTGTAAATTAAAAAAAGGCAGCCGTTCTTATGAGGCCTATGGGAAGGAAAGGATATCCGAGCGGCACAGGCATAGATATGAATTTGACACACATTATAGAAGAAGCATGGAAAAAGAAGGGCTTGTTGTTTCAGGGACCTCGCCTGACCTGAGGCTTGTGGAGATTGTGGAGGTAAAGGACCATCCATGGTTTGTCGCATGCCAGTTCCATCCTGAATTTAAGTCAAAGCCGGACGATTGTCATCCCCTCTTCAGGAATTTTGTGCGCGCAGCGCTTTATTATAGAAAGGAACATAGGTAAGTATTCTCAGTTTTCCCTGAGATTAGATATGACTATAGAGATAAGAATAAAAAACGTTAGAATAGGCGGTAAAAATCCATTTGTCCTTATTGCCGGGCCGTGCGTGATAGAAAATGAGAAAGATACGATAGAACACGCAGATTATTTAAAGGATATCTGCCATAGGCTTGATATAGCGTTTATATTTAAATCCAGTTACGACAAGGCAAACCGCTCCGGTATAAAATCGTATAGAGGGCCTGGGATCGACAAGGGTTTAAAGATCCTTGCAGAGGTTAAGAAACAGTTGAAGGTGCCTGTATTGAGCGACGTCCATTGCAGGACAGAACTTTCAAAGGCAAAAGAGGTCCTTGATGTTATTCAGATACCCGCATTTCTTTGCAGGCAGACGGATTTTATCCTACAGGCAGCTGAGACAGGCAGGGTAGTAAATATAAAAAAAGGTCAATTCCTGGCGCCGTGGGATATAAAGAATATAGTAGAAAAACTCGAAAGCACAGGCAATAAGAATATAATAATTACGGAGCGCGGTACGACGTTCGGCTATAATAATCTTGTGAGTGATTTACGCGCGCTTGAGATAATGCAGGAGTTTGGTTACCCGATAGTTTACGATGCCAGTCACAGTGTCCAGCTTCCCGGCGGCCGGGGTGTTGCCTCGGGCGGAGAGAGGAGATTTGTGCCGGGCCTATCCCGCGCAGCAATGGCGATGGGCTGCGACGGTTTGTTTCTGGAACTTCACAGGGACCCTGACAAGGCCCCTTGTGACGGCCCTAATATGATTGAGCTTGGCTCACTTGAAAAATTGTTGCAGGCAATCAAGAAGATAGATGCCATTGTCCGGGGTTAAACCTCGGACAATGCCTATAATATTATGCTAAAGAAACGTGCAAGGCAGGTTTTGAAGATAGAAGCCGATTCAATAAGACGACTCGCATCCCGGATAAACGAGGATTTCGAGAAGGCGGTTAACCTGGTTTATGCCTGTAAGGGCCGCGTCGTAGTAACCGGCATGGGTAAGGCGGGTATCATAGGCGAGAAGATCTCTGCTACGCTTGCCTCGACCGGCACACCAAGTCTATGGCTTCATTCAGCAGAGGCGATCCATGGAGATTTAGGCCGTGTAAAAAGAGAGGATATCATAATTGCTATCTCCAATAGTGGAGAGACAGAAGAGATTGTAAGATTGATCCCGTATATAAAGAGGATCGGTTCGAAACTGATAGCTATCACGGGAAATACAGGTTCGACCCTTGCAAAAAATAGCGATGCAGTCCTCGATGTATCCATAAAGGAAGAGGCATGCCCTTTAGGGCTTGTCCCTATGGCGAGCACAACCAGTATGCTGGCAATGGGAGACGCAATGTCAGCTGCACTGATGGATAAGAAGGGTTTTAAACGAAGCGACTTTGCCCTTTTGCATCCGGGCGGGAATCTCGGAAAACAGCTCCTTTTGAAGGTGGAAGACATCATGCGAAAAGGCCCCCGGAACCCTATCGTAAGAGAAAATACAAGGATAAAAGAAGTACTTTTGAAGATTACCTCTGCCAGGGCAGGGAGCGCTACGGTAGTGGATAAAAAAAGGCGGCTTCTGGGCATATTTACAGACGGTGATTTAAGGAGGCATTTGGAAGAAGGCCGTGACCTTGCAGATAAGAAGGTGAAAGACGTTATGACAAAAAAGCCCAAGGTGATGAAGAAAGGCCTACTTGCGGTCGAGGCCCTGAAGGTCTTGCAGGATTATAAGATTGACGAGATACCGGTAGTTGATGAAAAGGCCAGGGTAATAGGACTCATAGACGTGCAGGACTTACTGAGGGCAGGGCTGGTTTAGCAGATGAAAATAAAGATTTTCCGGATATTGTAGAGTTAGCCAGGGTTAATAAGGTTAAGGTCAAAGGTAGAGAATTTAAGAAAGAGATATGTTAGAAGAATTAGCAAAGAAGGTCAGATTATTGATTCTCGACGTTGACGGTGTCCTCACCGACGGCCGCATAATCTACGACAACTTTGGCGATGAACTCAAGTGTTTCGATGTCCAGGACGGTCTGGGCGTGTTCCTCCTTAATAAGGCAGGCATAAAGTCCGTAATCATTACTGCCAGGAAAACCAGGGCAGTTATAAAAAGAGCGCGGGATATGCACATTGCAGCAGTCTATTCGAATCATTATAAACTCAAGATATATCAAAAGGTCCTCAGAAGGTTCAAGGTTACGGACGAAGAGGTGTGTTTCATCGGCGATGATCTTTTAGACCTGCCTATTATAAAAAGAGCGGGCCTCTCGGTATCCCCCCCGAATGCCGTGGATGAGGTAAAAAACCTGAGTCGCTATATCACCAGAAAAAGAGGGGGCAGAGGAGCAGTCCGCGAGGTAATCGAGATCATCCTTAAATCCCAGGGCCTCTGGGAAAAGGTGATATCCAGGTATACAGAAGGAGTATAATGTCTAATAAACAAGAGATAGATGAATTAAAGACAGCGCTTTTGAAGGCAAAGCAAGATATTGAAAAATTGTCAAAGGTCAAATCTGATTTTATATCTATCATATCTCATGAATTACGCACGCCTCTTACATCTATAAAGGAAAGCCTTTCTTTAGTCTTAGATGAGCTTACGGGGCCCCTCAATGAAGAACAAAAGAGATTCCTGACGATGACAAGGTCCAACATAGACAAACTTACGAATATTATAATGGATGTACTGGATTTTTCAAGGCTTGACTCCGGCAGGATTATGATGCACAAGAGGAAGGGAGACGTAAACAAAATCATAGAGAATATCCATGCGGTGATGGCGGATAGCGCGAAGCGAAAAAATCTTCAATTTAACCTGGAGTTTTCAGATGGGATGGAGCCTGTATGGTTTGACCCGGAAAGGATCGGCCAGGTCTTGAAGAGTCTCGTATCGAATGCAATAAAGTTTAACGAAGAGAACGGCAAGATAAAGATTTCCAGCAGCAAACAATATATAAATGGTAAGCAAGTGATAAAGGTTAGCGTAGAGGATACCGGGATTGGGATTTCGAATGATGAGATGAAAGGCCTCTTTGAGCAGTTTGAACCAGTAGACACGAGCATGACAAGGCGTCATAGCGGCGTAGGGCTCGGCCTGGTTATTTCCAAGGGGATCATACAACTTCATGGCGGCGATATATGGGTTGAATCAAAAAGAGAGACCGGTAGTAAGTTTATCTTCACCCTGCCTATTTATAAGAAAGATAACGAATTTAATTTCCTCCTGGATGAGGCGCTGGAAAGGGCAAGATATGCTGGTTTAAAATCTGTCATGATTATTTTTAGGATTAAAAATCAGAGAGATGATACTGAGAAAAATCGCTCAAGGTTGGAAGGGATCATACGTTCTGTTGTTAGAGGGCCCGAAGACAAGGTTGTCAGGCACAGGGGAGGGAAGTCAATAGTCGTAATGGCAGGCACAGATAGATGCGGCGCAATGAAGATTATAGAAAGATTAAAGGTAAATGTCGGGATGCCCTTATATTATGGTATCGCGGTTTATCCTGATGAGGCAGGAGACAATAAAGAAGACTTGATAAAGAAGGCAGAAAGAGAATTAGAAAGTAAGGAAAATTCGCTTTGAGTTTTTCAGCCCGCTCGAACAATGTCTGATATCCTTCGAGCCGGGCCGGAGAGGATATAGGAGGTTCGATATGGATAAAAAGAAGATATTAGTCGTTGACGATGATGAGGATTTATTGAAGATGTTAAAACTGAGGTTGGAAGGAGAAGGTTTTGAATTCATGTCTGTTCAGGATGGCGAAGAGATGCTGAAGGTTACAAAGACAAAGACACCCGATATAATACTATTGGATATTATGCTCCCAAATATGGATGGGTATAGCGCCCTGAGGGAGATGAGAAAAGAGGCACGGTTTAAAGACATACCGGTAATTATCCTTACTGCAAAGGAAGAAAAAAGGGTTGGGGATCTTTTTGCACTCGAAGACATTTCGTTTTTTTTGGAAAAGCCATTTGATGCAGGGGATCTATTACAAAAGATAAGGAGTTTGATATGATGGACAAGAAAAAAATACTTATAGTTGACGATGAGGATGATCTGAGAAAGATGCTGAAGTTTCGTCTCGAAGCGACGAATTATGAGGTGATAGAGGCATCCGACGGAGAAGAAGGGTTAAACAAGGCAAGGTTTGAAAGGCCGGATCTGATAATTCTCGATCTTATGCTCCCTAAGATCGACGGCTTCAAGGTCTGCAGGATGCTTAAGTTTGACGAGAGGCATAGGGAAATACCTATTATCATGTTTACGGCCCGTGCGCAAATGCAGGATGAGAAACTTGGTAGAGAAACGGGAGCGGATGCGTATATAACAAAACCATTTGAGCCAAAGGTGCTGTTGGGTAAGATAAAGGAGCTTTTGAAATAACATAGAGCGTTTAGCAGATAGTGTATGGGAGAAAGCAGAGATACTATACGCTAAGATATGGAGGGTCATATGGCTGAGCAAAAAAAAATCCTGGTAATTGACGACGAAGAGGATATACAGAAACTTTTGAAGATACGATTTGAGCAGGAAGATTTCAAGGTTGTAGCTGCCAGGGATGGGGATGTGGGGGTAAAGACTGCTGAACAGGAACTGCCTGATATCGTACTTTTAGATATCATGATGCCAAGGATGGATGGTTATAGCTGCCTGAAGGAGATAAGAAAACTCCCCAAGACAAGGGATATCCCTATTTTGATGCTTAGTGGAAAGGAGGAAGAGAAGGTACGGGATCTATTCGCATTTCAAAAAATCAGCGGTTATATTGAAAAGCCGTTTGAATTGGATGATATAGTGGTGAAGGTAAAGGAGATATTGAAGATATAGGATAGGCCGGGATATGCATACAAAAACATGGGATAATATAGTAAAAGACATACATTCACCGATTGAGCTCGAAGACTGCCTGGATACTGCTATGGAGAGGGTTACGGATTTATTGGGAGTGGGGATGGGGTCTCTTATGCTTTTAGATAAGGAGAATCAGGAGCTTTCAATTAAAACGGCAAAGGGCCTGAGCGAAGAGGTCATCAGAGACGCGAGGATCAGGATAGGAAATGGTGTCTCGGGTTGGGTTGCAAAGAACAGAAAGCCGCTCCTTATAAAAGATATAGAGGAGGACAAAAGATTCAAAAGGAGAGAGGGGAAATATCATAATAACTCCTTGTTAAGCGTCCCGTTGATTAAAAAAGACAGGGTGCTTGGAGTTATAAATGTGAACAATAAAAATGATAGAGGAGTATTTAAAGAAAGTGATCTGGATAAGCTTATGGAGATATCCGAACATATCTCTAATGCAGTTGACAGGGCATTGAAGTATGAAGAGGTCAAAAGACTGAGTCAGATAAAACTGGATTTTGTGTCCACGGTTTCGCATGAATTGCGTTCACCTCTTGCAGCTGTTAAAGAGGCCATAAATTTACTGCTTGAGGAGATACCCGGGAAGATAAACGAGAGACAGCGAAGCTTCCTTAATATTTCCAGGAACAATGTAGACAGGGTATTGAATCTTATAAATGAACTTTTGGATATGTCAAAATTAGAAGCCGGCAAGTCGGGTATGAAAAGAAATTTTCAGGATATATGTGATATTACGCGGCAGGTTTATGAGACCTTAAAGATAAATGCAGATAAGAAAAATATAAAACTTAAGCTGGTAATGCCGAAGGGGGCTATCAAGATGTGGTTTGACGAGGCTCAGATAGCAAGGGCGCTCATGAACCTGATAGGGAATGCCGTTAAGTTTACACAGGAGAATGGCATGGTGGATATAAGACTGGAAGACCTTGGAAGGTTTGTTAAGTTTAGCGTGATAGATAATGGCCCCGGCATAAGAGAAGAGGACATGGACAGGGTCTTTGATAAATTTTATTCAGTTATTAAGGCAGGGACATCAGAAGTAAAAAGCACAGGCCTGGGGCTTCCTATTACAAAAGAGATAGTAGAGCTGCATAGAGGAAGGATCTGGGTGGATAGCCAGGCAAGACACGGTGCAAGGTTTTCGTTTACATTGCCGAAGGATATACGTACTGTTTATGAGAGGTGAGTATGTCAAAGAAGACGGTCGAACAGATACTGTTAGAGCGCTCACTTATTACCGAAGAGCAGCTTAAAAAAATTAAAGATGATTCCAAGAAAAAAGGCATCTCTATAGGAAAGCTCCTGGTGTATTCCGGCGTGGTGAACGAGGATGATTATGCGCAGGCTTCTTCAGAGGTCCTGGGGGTGCCGTATATTGACCTTAATAATTACCTGGTGGATGCCGGGATCATAAAGCTGATCCCGGAGGGCCTGGCGCGTAAACACAAGGCAATCCGTACCTTTAAGATAGCTGATACACTTACCGTAGCAATGGCAGACCCGAAGGATATCATGGCAATAGATGATTTGGCGCGCAGGGCTAAATGCGAGATAGAACCTGTCCTGGCCACCCAGAGCGCTGTTTTGACTTCCATAGATCAATATTACGGGGTTACAGGCTCAGTTGACGAGGTGATAAAGGATATAGATAAAGACAAGAAGAAAAAAGGTCCTCATACTGAGGCAGATTCGAAAAAGCTTCTGGAGATGGCAGAGGAAGCGCCTGTAATAAAGCTCGTGAATCTTATAATTATGCAGGCGGTGAAGGATAGGGCGAGCGATATACACGTTGAGCCGGAAGAAGATACCCTGAAGGTGAGGTTTAGAGTCGATGGAATTTTGCACGAGATGTTCTCTCCGCCAAAGCATCTGGAGTCGGCACTTCTTTCAAGGATAAAGATACTGGCAAAGATTGATATCTCTGAAAAAAGAAGGCCTCAGGATGGCCGTTTTAATATAAAGATAGAGAATAGGAACGTGG